>NZ_JASHHB010000011.1:0-73049 GCF_047460035.1 Streptococcus mitis
ACCTACTATAATAACTTCTTCTACTGCTTCTTCAGTAATCGTGGTTGGTTCGTTCGGTGTTAATGCACCTGTATTAGGATTCAAGATATAAGTTGTCGTAGTAGTTGTTTTACCAGCTTTACCAGGTTTTGTTACTTCACGATAATCTTTATCTTTTGTACTATCTTCTACGTAACGTGTTGTATATGGAATGGATCTTTCTACAACTGTTGGTTTCGTACCTACTATAATAACTTCTTCTACTGCTTCTTCAGTAATCGTGGTTGGTTCGTTCGGTGTTAATGCACCTGTATTAGGATTCAAGATATAAGTTGTCGTAGTAGTTGTTTTACCAGCTTTACCAGGTCTTGTTACTTCACGATAATCTTTATCTTTTGTACTATCTTCTACATAACGTGTTGTATATGGAATGGATCTTTCTACAACTGTTGGTTTCGTACCTACTTTAACCACTTTAGGTTGCATTTCACTACGTTTCTCAATAGGTTGACCATCAGTAACTTCTCCTGTTAATTCATTTACAATCTTAGGTGTTGAAGTTACAACCTTACCCGCAGTTCCATTATCGACAGTCTCATTGTCACCTACTTCCTTCGTTGGGTCTGCAACATAAGTAGTCTCAATCGGAATAGGAGTTTCAATCTCAACAGGTGATAAATTATTTTCATACTTTTGTTTATAAACATAAGTTATAATAGTTTCACCTTTTACAATCTCTGTAAGATCTTGTTTGTCTTGGTCTTTAAAGGTATAACGCTTGTTCTCAAAGTCAATATCCGTAGGATGAGTTAATGTAATTTGCTCCCCTACTGCTTTTACCTCACTTGTAACAGACGGTCGAATCTCAGCACCTTGTTCATCGACAAACTTTTGAGTAACCTTGCCTTTATGTTGAACCTCTGTATAAGTCACCAAATGATAGTCACGAGCTACACCGTTTACTGCTTTATCTGCGTCAGCTAACTCGACATTTTTACGAGCAAAAATGTAAAATATACGAGGATGAAAGTAATCTCTTTGTTTTGCTATAACTTTACTTGGAATATAATTTTTTTGGGAAATCTTATTCTCTCCCACTAAAGAAGTTTCTTGACGGTAAGTAGAATCAACACCAGTAGCCGAGCGTAGTTCAATGTCAGAAACTTTAACATCAGGTATATCCGCAGAAGTTATAACACCTTTATCTTTAAAACTTTGAACATCCAAAACCTTAGCAAACAAATCTTTAACAGGAATAACATTACCTTTCTTGTCCTTGTAAGTGTAAGTTCGAGTGTAACCAATCAAATCAGTGTGATTTTCCGCTCTTCGAGTCATATTTTTAATAATAACATGAGTTTCTATCGGTTTACTGCTGAAAATGGCGTAAACTTTAGTTTCCTCTGGTAACGTATACTCAAATTTTGCAGTTGTTTCGATACTTGCAATACCATAAGTTTTAGCAAGAACACTTTTTGAATCAGGTGTAATGGTGTAACTGTAAATTTCATTTGGTTTTAACTCCACTACATTAGCGCGATATCCTTTGTTGCTTCGATTTGTATTATAAGAGTTTGGTAGAGTTGAAAGAGTAGGCGTTTTTACAATCACTTCAGTAACGTCTGTTGTTGTTGGGTTCGCTAAAGCACTTCTCAAACCTTGAGATGTTGTTAAGTCCAGTTCCTGAGCTTTCAAATAATTGACTGTACCACTTGTTGAAGTAATTTCACTTACAGAACCCTCTTTTAAAACATCTTCATCAATATCTCTTGAATTTAATTGGGAAAGTACAGTAGCCTTAACTTTAACGTAATCAGCAGTCACATAAGTATCCTTAAACTCCTCAATCTTAGCTCTATCAGCATCAGCTTGTACTTTCTCTGCTTTTGCTGATTCTAAAGACTGAATTTCAGCGTCAACTTTTTCTTCAGCAGTTTTTCGTAACGGATTTACTTCAGAAGGAGTATTAGCTGTACCTACATTTTCAACTGGTGTTTCATTTACAGTGATACCTAGCGCTTTCACTTCTTCTACTTTTGCCTTCAACTCTGCTTCTTTTACAGCATGAGATGTACTAGTTTCAAACTCATTTTGTGAACTTTCACCTGCCGGTTGACTTAGTTGGACGCTTGTTGTTGGATTAGTAGGTTGTTCGTCAGCGCTTACAATCCCATTTAAAAATAAACTCCCTAAAGCAGTCGTTAGGATAATACCACTTAACAAACCTAACTTAGTTTTACGGAGATAGCCATGACCTTGTTCTTGTTTTACTGCTTTATGCAATAGAAACACCTACTTTCATTTATTTGTATTGTTAACATTATTACATAATTAACTAAAAAAGTAAAGGCATAAACTCAAGAATTAAATACAATAAATTTATAAAAACTTCCTAACCACTGTACTAGAATTTTCTACAATTCAAAAAACAATATCAGAACGGATTGATACTGATACGAAACAAAAAACAAAATGACTCTTTATACATCTATAGTAGGATTCAAGACAGATTATTTATTTCTTAATCGATATATAAAAGAAATCCTGATTAAACTGTCTTTAAAACTTAAGAAATCAAGGATATGATAAAAGGTATGGATATCAGTATATCTATTTTTACCATCTCAAAAGTAGATTCAGAGAATATAACTGTTCTCTTATGATGAGACTTTGGAGGCAACTATTCTGTCTTGTTTTATGAAAGAATAGCTTAACCTTTTACTTAAAATATTCATCTAAAAAAAGAGAGAACGATTTTGTTCTCTCGAAATCCTTATTTTTCATTTACTATAAGAGCAAAGTAATTATAGGTTTATTCCCACTCAACTGTTGCAGGTGGTTTACTTGTAATATCATAGACGATGCGGTTAACATGATCCACTTCGTTTACGATACGTACAGAAATCTTTTGAAGAACTTCCCAAGGAATTTTGGCAAAATCCGCAGTCATACCATCGATAGAGGTAATAGCACGGATTGCAATAGTGTAGTCGTACGTACGACCGTCACCCATAACACCGACTGAACGAACGCCTGTGTTAACTGTGAAGTATTGCCAGATATCGCGGTCAAGGCCAGCTTTAGCAATTTCCTCACGAAGAATAGCGTCTGACTCACGAACGGTTTCAAGTTTTTCTTCAGTAATTTCTCCCATGACACGGATAGCAAGTCCTGGTCCTGGGAATGGTTGGCGCCATACGATATGGTCTGGCATACCAAGCTCTGTACCAAGGGCACGAACTTCGTCTTTATAGAGAGTGTTGAGTGGTTCAATCAATTCAAACTGCATGTCTTCTGGAAGACCACCCACGTTGTGGTGTGACTTGATAGTTTGAGCTGTATCTGTACCAGACTCGATAACGTCTGTATATAAGGTACCTTGAGCAAGGAATTTCACATCTTTGAGCTTGCTTGCTTCGTCATCAAAGACATAAACAAACTCGTTACCGATGATTTTACGTTTTTGTTCAGGGTCAGAAACTCCTGCAAGTTTATCAAGGAAACGTTTAGCAGCGTCTGCTTTGACGATATTCAACCCAAACTTACCACCAAGCATTTCCATAACTTGGTCCGCTTCTCCTTTACGAAGAAGACCGTGGTCTACGAAGATACAGATCAATTGATTGCCAATAGCCTTTTGGAGAAGAACTCCAACAACTGAAGAGTCAACACCACCTGATAGACCGAGAAGGACACGTTTATCACCGACGGTTTCACGAATTTTTTGGATCTGCATATCAATGAAGTTATCCATTGACCAGTCGCCTTTAGCTTTACAGATGTTAAGAGCAAAGTTACGAAGGATATCATTTCCGTACACAGAATGACGAACTTCTGGGTGGAATTGGATACCGTAAATGTGTTTATCTGAGTTTTCGATGGCTGCGTATGGGCAGTCAGCTGATGTACCTGTACGAACAAAGTCAGCAGGAATCTCAGTAACCGCATCACCATGGCTCATCAAAACAGTCTGTTCGTCTGGTGTTGATTCAAAAAGAGCTGATGGGGTGTGAGTAAGAGTTGATTGACCGTATTCACGATTTCCAGCATCGCCTGCAGGAACAACTTTTCCTCCAAGTTTATGGGTCAACAACTGCATACCGTAACAGATTCCCAAAATAGGAATTCCGAGTTCGAAGATTTCTGGGTCAATATCGAATGAACCATCTTCGTATACAGAATTTGGACCACCTGAAAGGATAATTCCTACAGGGTTGATTTCACGAACTTCAGCAGCTGAAATTTTATGGCTTTTCAGTTCTGAAAAAACACCAATCTCACGGATACGGCGTGAAATCAGCTGGTTGTATTGGCTACCATAGTCCAATACGATGATTTTTTCTACATCTTGCAAATCAGTTGAAATGTTGCTCATCTTTTTCCTTTCTCAAAAGAAATATCTTTTTTCAATATTCTATCACAAATAAGGGCGAATTACCAACTAAACAAGGCGAAGTTTGACTTTTTCTAGTTTATTGGGGTACAATAGAGAAAAGATAGAAATGAAGTGAAAAATATGCTACCCGCTTATATGAAAATCCATGATCAGATTAAAAAGGATATTGACGAACATCGTTGGGCCATTGGCGAGAGGCTTCCCAGTGAACGAGATTTAGCAGAGCAGTTTGCAGTCAGTCGCATGACCCTTCGCCAAGCTGTATCTCTATTAGTCGAAGAAGGCGTTTTAGAGCGTCGTGTAGGAAGCGGCACCTTTGTTTCCAGTACTCGAGTACAAGAAAAGATGCGAGGGACAACCAGTTTTACTGAAATTGTTAAGTCCCAAGGTAAAGTTCCCTCTAGCCAGCTCATTTCCTACAGAAAAACCATTCCCAATGAGCAGGAAGTTGCTAAACTAGGAATTTCTCCTACCGAAAATATTATCCGAATGGAGCGGGTTCGCTATGCCGACCAAGTTCCTCTAGTTTATGAAGTTGCTTCTATTCCTGAAAAATTCATTAAGGACTTTAAAAAAGAAGAAATCACCAGTCATTTCTTCCAAACCTTGCAAAAACATGGCTACCGCATTGGCAAATCACAGCAGACCATCTATGCTCGCCTTGCTAAAGAAAAGATTGCCCACTATTTGGAAGTTGAAAAAGGACATGCTATTCTTGGTTTGACTCAGGTTTCCTACCTAGAAGATGGTACTGCTTTTGAATACGTAAAAAGTCAGTATGTAGGCGAACGTTTTGAATTTTATCTTGAAAATAATTAGATCACTATGCAAAAACTCTCTGTCACGGACAAAGAGTCTTTTTATTTTTCTAAGAGCAAATCTTTCAACGAAATCAGAGTTACTGCAATTAAAATCATTGCCATGCCAAGAAAATCAATGGGATAAAATTGTTCATTCATGATTAGGAAGGCAAAGAAAACCGCCGAAATTGGCTCAATTGAAGCCAACAAGCTTGACTTAACCGGTCCAATCAAACTGGCTCCCTTTAAGAAGGCTGTATAGGCAAAGACAGTCCCGATAAGGATAATACCCGCAAAAGCCAGGAGAAAATCAAGACTAGTTGGGATAGCAGTCTGTAGAACTCCTGTAAAAGGAAGGGCGACCAAACCTGCTATGACCATTCCCACACCAATGACCAAGCTACTCCCCCACTTCTTAATCAAGGCTATGGGCAAAATGATATAAAGTGCGTAAGTCAGAGCAGAAAAGAGACCCCAGAACAGGCCTGCAGGTGTCATGGATAACTGGTCCAACTGCCCATGAGTTGCAATCAGGAAGGTCCCTCCAATGGCTAATATGATTGAAATAATCTCTCCCAGTGTCGGTGCCACCTTATCTTTGATACAGCTATAAATCAAAATCCCAACAGGACAAACATACTGAAGCACCGTCGCGGTTCCTGCATTGGTTTCCTGAATAGCAGTTAGATAGGCGAATTGATTGAGGAAGAGGCCAATTAGAGCAAAAATAAGAAGAGACAGCAAACTCTTTCTATCCTTTAAAAAGGCCAGCATTCTATCCTTTGCAGTAGCATAAGCCAAGACCATGAGAATCCCACCGGCGATTAAAAGTCGTAAGTTAGTTAAAACCAGAGACGAAATTCCATGTGCCATCAGGTATTGGCCACTCGTTCCTGACAAGCCCCAAGCAATCCCAGCCACAACTGTTAATAGAGTCCCTTTTAAACTGTTTGACATGTCTCTCCTTACTCTTCTTTGCGAATCAAGTCCATCACTTGATTGCGGTCTATAATCCATTGAGCTCTCTCATCCTTTTCATAGGTACGATTCGATAGGAAAATGACCGCTTCTTGCTTCTGACGATTCCACATGATAAAGGTACCTGTATAGCCCGTATGGTCTAGCCAATCTCCTTCCAAATTCCATGCTAAAGAACGTTCCTTGTCATCCAAAGTAGAAAAATTTTGACTCAAATCTCTTGCAAAATCATCTGCTAAATAGTGTTCTAAAAAAATTTGTAAATCCTTTACAGTCGAAAACAAACCAGCACTACCAGCATGTCTGCCTAGGAGGCGAGCCTTGGGATCATGTACCAGACCTGCCTCTACACCTCTAACTGTTGGAACAGCAAGTTCAACAGGACCAAACTGGGTTTCCGTCATTCTCCAAGGATTCCACACTTGTTCTTGTAAAATCACATCCAAGTCTTGATTAAAGATTCTTTCCAAGATAAAACCTAACAGCAAAAAATGGACATCCGAATAAAGAAAGGCTGACTGACTTCGTCTGTTGAGATGAAACATCGCGTCCTTTAATTCTGAGGCTGCTAAAAGATCCCTATTGGGAATAAAAGGATCAAGATCTGTAGAGTGGGTTAAGAGCTGGCGAATAGTGATGTCTGGATAATCACTCTCAGCTAAAAAATCTGTTACCGGTCTGTCAATATCTAATTGACCTTTTTCCCACAAAAAGGTAAAAACCGTACCAACCCCAACAACCTTGCTGACACTGGCTAGATCGTAAACTAGTCCTGCCTCTGTCTGCAAGCCTTGCTCTGGGTCACTCTGTCCTAAATAGACCTCCGTCCATTGATGGTCCTTAAAATACGCAAAAGAGGCCCCGGGATAGATCCCTGCCTCGATTTGTTCTTCTATTATTTTAATAATCTTGGTCCACTTCATACTTCTTCAAACCACAATTCAACATTATTTCTATCTTTACCAAGGAAGAATTTTTCAGACTTAGGAATAAAATATTCGGTAGACTCAAACTTCTGGCGAAGACTCGCTATATCTAGTTCATTGACCAAGAACTTGAGCATAGATAAGTCCCAAGTAACCGTATTGTCTACAGTCAAATCCTGCCCCTGAGCTGGAATAAAATCAAGGGATTCCCCAATTTCAGATAGTTCCAAGACACTATCTACATCCGTTGGGAGGTGTAATTCCATAGAAATCTCAAATTTACTTAAAGAAATTGACTCCAGATCTGTTTGAAATTCAGGTTTTTCTCCTACTTCGACTAGACTTTCTCTATCATTTTCTGCATGGATCAAAACCAAATCATCTTCTGGAGAGTAAATTTCAAAAGCGTAGCCGTTTTGACCTTTATATAATTGATGAATCGAATCTGTTTTAGATAAGAGTCCTTCAATTTCTAAGGGATTTTCCACCTTGACAATCAATCTAGCTAGTTTTTTTCTTCCCTCTACCTTACGAGTGCGCATACTTGGAGCTTCTTCTAAAACCAGCTTTTCTAGACCTGTTTGATCACCTAGTGACAGAAAGGCTGACTCTTCTAACAAGGCCTTCATGCCAAGGGTTTCTATATAAAATGTTTCATTTAATTTTCTATTATTAACTTTTAAAGTAGGAATAATCCGTACAATCTGATTTACATTCATAAACTCCTCCAACTCTTTTATTTTAAAGGATTTTAGAATTTTTTACAAGAAATTATGCTCAGATTTACCTTTTTTTCGTAAAATTTCATCTAAAAAACCGAGGATTTCCTCGGTTTCAATTTCTTATAGGTAAAGGAATTTGAAGATAGCTACTGCCGCAATTGCTGCTGCAATCGGTGCTACTACTGGTACCCAAGAGTACCACCATTTTGAATCGCCTTTGTGCTCACCAAGAACTGATTTTGGAAGGAAAGCATGAAGGAGACGTGGCCCCAAGTCACGGGCTGGGTTCAAGGCAGGTCCTGTAGGTCCACCAAGTGATGTTACCAAGGCCATAACAAGGAATCCAAGTGCCAAGTGAGCTACTGAAAGTCCTGAAGCAGTATGTGGTGCTACTTGGGCTTTGATTGCTAAATCAGAAAAGTCAACATTTTGACCTGCTTGACTAGCCATTTGTTTCATATATTGAAGCACTTCAGAACCAAAGAAGTTTTTAGTCATTCCAAGGGCTGCAAAGAAAAGAACAAATGATCCAACAAACTCATTTACAAAACCATTAACAGTTGCTGCAAAATGTGATTCTTTTGTACCATTATCCAAACTTGAAATTGTTGAGAAAGTACCCAAAATGTTGTTTGGATTTTCAGTTTTCAAGTAGTATGGGCGGTGTGTTGCCACAACCAAGGCTTGACCAAAGATAGCACCCAAAACTTGTGCAAGGATATAAGGCGCTACTTGCGCCCAAGGGAAGAGACCGCTGATTGCAAGTCCAAGAGTGAAGGCTGGGTTGATGTGGTTACCTGATACGTTACCAAACATCAAAGCTGGAATCATAACCCCCATACCGTAACCAACAGCTATAACGAGCCAGCCACTTTGGTGACCTTTCGTACCTTTAAGTTCAACGTTAGCAACTGCACCATTACCAAGAATGATCAAAATAGCAGTTCCCAAAAATTCAGTGGCATATTTAATTGCCCATGTGAAATCCATTTGATAGATTCTCCTTAAAATTTTTTAGACAATCCTTATTCTATCAATTTTTATATCTTTTAGCAACTACTTTTCCGAAAGATTATATAAGAAAGCGATTTTATTTCTTATAAAAAACAAAAGGATTAAGGGAGTGAATTTCCTTAATCCGAGAGTCTCTTAAGCCTGACGCTGACCAAAGTCCTTAATCATCTGCTCCATTTCTTGTCGACTAGGAGTTGTCAGCATATAAAGGTAATCTCCTTGAAGTTCCGCAAAGGCTGCTGGCATGATTTTTTTAACCTTGAACTGCTGACTATATTTGGCAAGTAAGTCCTCCTCAGAATAAACATAGTGAGCATTTGCACGGCGAGAAGTAGCCAAACAATACTGAGATTCAAATTCTGACACTGGGAACTCTTCTCCTGCGACAATAGCTGCATAGCCACGATAGAGGTCCAAGGAATGAGCAAAGTTATAAACATCAATGGTAAAACCACCTGCAGGGCGGTTATTGTACTCAATGGCGATGTAATCATCCCCTTCACGGAAGAACTCGATATGGAAGAAACGTTCTTTCATACCAAATTCTTTGACAATTGCCTCACCATATTTACGTAATTTGGGATCCATATCCTTAAGAACATAGTAGGAATTGTCCATCTTGTAAATCATGAGATCAAGCGGTGTATAGGCGTAGTCAAAAGTTGTTGAAAAGACAATCTTTCCATCCTTGTCCACTAGACCATCAAAAGTGCAAATTTCGCTAGAGGTGACAAATTTCTCAAAGAAATAAACAGTTGAATGATCCCACTCAGACTTGAAGTGATTGATATCGTCTTCTGTTTCAAGCTTAAAGGTTGCGGCTGCTCCCACTCCATTATCAGGTTTGGCAATCATTGGAAGACCAATTTCTTTCACTGCTTGATCAACATCTGCTTCCGTCTTGATAACAGCTCCAGGTACCACAGGGACACCTGCTTTTTTGAAAAGTTTCTTCATTTCAGACTTATATTTAGTCTTTTTGAGATCCTCTGGTTTGGCACCAAAGACATTGAATTGTTCTCTGAGTGCTGCGTCCAGCTCTAGCCAATATTCATTGTGGGACTCGATACGGTCAATTGGGCCATGTTTATAAAATAGAAAAGCAACTGCACGTTTGACTTCATCTATGTTCTCAAGGTTATCTACACGGAAATACTCGGTCAGGCTATTGCGTAAAGGTTCATCCAATTGCTCGTAAGGTTCTTGGCCAATTCCCAAGACTGTGATGCCTTTATTAGCTAGTTCAATGGTAAACTGTTGAAAGTTTTGCGGATAGTAGGGAGAAATAACAAGGTAATTCATAGGTAACTCCTTTTATAAATAGAGATTGCCAAGGAAATAAGGCATTTGTTTGCGCCACCATTCCCAGTCGTGGGCGACATCGTGTCCCCATTCAGCAAACCAGGCTGGAATTTGTTTCTGGTCAAAGGCTTCTTTGAGCTTATAGAAAGATGGTAGACCGTCTTGTTCCCAGGCACCAAGACCCGTACACAGCACAATCTCTGCCTGACGATAACGGTCAATAAACCAGCCGTCGTTCTGGTTCCAGATATAATCTACTGGCGAGTTTTGGTAAATGGCATCGTCATTGTAGTAATCGCCGACAAAGAAACGTGCATCGTAAACACCACTAAGAGCAATCACCTTTGTAAAAACATCTGGATGTTGGAGAAAAAAATTGACTGCATGGTAGGCGCCCATCGAGCAACCTGTCGTCATCATACCATCAAACCAACCTGTCTTGTGCTTGATAAAAGGAATGGCCTCCTCAATCACATAGCGTTCATAGGCACGGTGCATCTCTGCTTGGTCGTGACCATTTTTCCAAGTGGCCAACCAGCTCTCACTATCTACACTGGATAGGGTAAAGAACTGGACACGGCCTTCCTCGATAAAGGAAGCACAGGCATCAATCATGCCAAAATCATAGTATTCGTTGTGACTACCACCTGATGAAGCAAAGACCACAACTGGAATCCCAGCATGTCCATAACGATTAAGGTACATTTCACGGTTAAGATTACCACTCCAGTGGCTAAGGTTTTCAATATGCATTGGCTTTCTCCTTTTCTAACTTACCATTTCTCAGCAAAAAATCTCAGACAGTCTGGTAAATTCTCCGACCAAGGGATTTCACTATGGATGGCACCAGACTGAACTTTCAAGACAAGATTATCTAAGTGTATCCCACCTGCTATCAAATCATAGTAATAGCGAAGAGACGAATCGATATAGGCTTGTTTGATATTACCAGCCATCAGGGTCTTGTCCGTATCATCTGCTTCTTCTGTTCCTACATAGATGAAGATACGCTGGTCAGGCGACAGTTTCTGGCGCTCGATATAGCGGTTAAAAGCTTCTTGGTGGAGCCAGTTAGCAGATGAAAAAACACCTAGACAACCAATTTGGTCTTGGTATTCCAAACCGATAAATTGGGTAATATTGCCTCCTAGTGAGGAACCAATCATAGCCGTATGCTGGCGGTCAGCTTTGGTACGGTAGGTCTCATCGATAAAAGGCTTGACCACCTCCATCACAAACTCGGCATACTCCACACCCTTGCCGCCAAATTGCTGCCCTGGAATAGGAGATTCTTGGAACTTCCAAGCTGCATACTCATTCATCCGCCCCATACCATCATTATCAATAGCAACGACAATCATGCGACTGATATCAGGATTACGCTTAATAGCTGGGATAATCTTCCACGAGTGACCAATGAAAGATTCTTTACTATAAAAGACATTTTGCCCGTCATGAAAGTAAACAACAGGATAAGAACGATCCGTGTCTTTCTCATAATTTTTAGGAAGAAGAACACGTACACGGCGCTCCTTACCAGTGTAAGGAACCTTGAGTTTGTGTTCTTTCATTTTTAAATAAAAGTAGGATTGATTCATTGTCAGAAAACTCTCTATATTCAAAATTTTATTTTATTATATCACATTTATAGAAAAAAAGTTAGTTTTGCTTCCGTTTTTGGAATTAAAAACTAACTTTTTCATTTATTTTTTCTAAATTCTTCTGGATTTTCTGATTAGAGAAGATTGTCAATCAAGTCATCCACTTCATCTTTTTCAGCCTGCGGTGTAATCTCAGTAATCATGATTCCAGCCACAGCTCGCTCAACTAAACCTTCAACATCCATACGCGCTTCGTACTGCTCCGCATTCTTAATCTTAGGATTTGTTTTTGGACGATCTGGCGCAAAAATCGTACAGCAGTCTTCAAAGGGCTGGATTGAAATATCAAATGTATCGATTTCTTGTGCAATATCAATGATTTCCAACTTATCCATTGTCACAACTGGACGGATGATGGGAGTGTTGGTAACTGCATTGATAGCCTGCATGCTCTCCAAGGTCTGGCTTGCTACTTGACCAAGACTTTCGCCATTGATGATAACTAAACCATTTCGTACCTCACGAATACGATCTGTAATCCGCATCATAAAGCGACGAGTTAGAGTCATCAAATAAGCTTCTGGCGCTTTAGCCTTGATTTCTTCTTGAATCTCAGTAAAAGGCACTTCGATAAACTGGATATTTCCCCCAAACTTGGTCAATTTACGAGTCAAATCCTGCGCTTTTTTAAGAGCACCAGGACTCGTGTAAGGTGGGCTGGCAAAATGAACCGCCTCGATATCTACCCCACGCTTAAGAGCTAGATAACCTGCAACGGGTGAATCAATACCTCCTGACAACATGAGCATCCCCTTACCAGAGGTACCCACTGGCAAACCACCTGCTCCACGAATGGTTTCATAGGAAAGATAAGCAGCTTCCTCACGAATCTCCACCTGAAGAGTGATATCAGGATTTTTCATCTGGGCTTGAATAGTAGGAATTACGTCGAAAACAGCACCACCAAGGGTTTGGTTAAGTTGACGACTGTCCAATTCAAAGCTATGGTCGCTTCGTCTACTAGAGATTTTAAAGGTCATGCCTTCCTTGTAGATATCCTGCATAATCTCTTGGACAGCAGCCTTAAGCGTTGCAACAGATTTTTCGACCTTATAAACAGGAGAAAAGTTTTGAATCCCGAAGACTTGTTTGAGTGATTCTGCAACTGCTGTGTAATCGGCTCCATTCAGGTAAACGTGGGCACGGTCGCGATCAGCGGTTACCTTAACTTGGGAATAGATGGACAAAACGTCCGAAATGTTATTGCGAAGTTTATTGATGAAACGCATACGATTTTTACCCTTGGTTGACAACTCTCCGTAGCGAATCATAATTTCTGAATACTGCATGAATGCTCCTATCTTACTTTTCTAGTTTGATTGTAAATTAATTTTAACTTGGTCAAAAACTGCTCGACCTGACTCATATCATTTTCAAGGTCTAGGCTTAAACGCACAGCTGACTGGGCCTTATCTTTATCTACTCCCATGGCAATCAGAGTTCCTGCAGGTTTCCCAGCCTTGGACGAACAAGCAGAGGTCGTTGAGATGAAAATATCATAGTCTTCAAAGGCGTGAACGATGACTTCACCACGAACACCCTTGATTCCAAAAGTCAGGATATGAGGTGCAAAGTCTTCCTCATCTGAAAAGACAAAAATATCTGGATAGTCCAGAAGGGCTTGACGAATCACTGTCTTCATCTGTCCAGTCTTACTAGTAAAGATATCTAGCTTTTCCATAGATAAACGGAGAGCCTTGGCTGTCGCTGCAATTCCTGCCACATTTTCAGTTGTTGAACGATAATCACGCTCCTGACCACCACCAGTCAACAGAGGCGTAATCTTCTTGCCAGACTTGATATAGACAAATCCAACACCTCGAACTCCGTGAAACTTGTGACTAGAGAAAGTCGCAAAATCCACTCGTTCTGTCAGATACTTTTCAGTCGGAATCTTGGCAAGTGCCTGAACCGCATCAACGTGGAAGGAAATAGTCGGCTTGTCTGCTAACAATTCTGAAATAGCTTGAATAGGTTGAATCGAGCCAATTTCATTGTTCACAGCCATGACGGAAACGAGGGTCGTATCAGGTCTTATCAAATCTGCTAGTGCCTCAACATCCACAAATCCTTTGTTATCAACTGGAGCAAAATCCACTTCAAAACCTTGAGATTTCAACCAAAGGGCTGACTCTTCGACTGCCGGATGTTCAATGGCTGATACAATGATGTGCTTTCCAAACTGAGCCTTTTCAAAGGCCACACCCTTGATAACCCAGTTATCTCCTTCTGTTCCACCAGAGGTAAAGAAGATTTCATCGCTTTTCTTACCGATAAAATCTGCAATCTGTTGGCGAGAAGCATCTAAGATTCGTGTTGCCTGGTCTCCCAAACGATGGAGACTAGATGGATTTCCTAAAATTTTTGAAGCGACCTGCATATAAGTTTCAAGGGCTTCAGGATGAGGCTTGGTCGTCGCCGAATTATCAAAGTAAATCATGTTTTCTCACGCTTTCTAAAATCACTCCTTCTATTGTATCATGAAACGGAGCTTGCGACAAGAAAGGGCAATTCCTCTTTTTTTAAGATTTTTTTAAAGAAATGAGGTATAATAAATTTTAATTAAAGGAGAGAATGTATGTCTAATTATCGTAGAACTTCAAAACCAAAAACAGAACACATCAAAAAAGGCTTTACAGTCTTTCAAAAAACCGTTGCGACTATCGGTAGTATCCTTGGCTTGATTACCGCTAGTATCACTATCATGAACGCCTTGGATAATAACAAAAATACTAAAAAAGAACCTACGACAACCCAGACGACAACAATTGTCAAAGAAATTCAAAAGGAATCCCCTCAGGAAAACACCAGCCCTAATAAGGAAAATAATACTAGTCAAGAAAAAACACAACAAGAAGAAACGCCAAAATCTAGCGTCAAGGAAGAGAAAAAAGAAGAGCAGAAAACATCAACTCAGGATTCTTCTACTCCTACTCCAAGTAAACCTGCTACTGAAAATGAAAAACAGCCCAATACTTCAACTTCAGAAAATAAAAGCAATCAATAGCCAGTAAAATAGCTCCTTCCAAACTTGGAAAGAAGCTATTTTTTTATTGTTGTAAAACTTTTCTTGGTTTGGTACCCTCAGCTGGACCAATGACACCTGCCATCTCAAGTTCTTCCATGAGGCGAGTCGCACGGTTAAATCCAACTGACAAACGACGCTGAATCATGGATGCGCTGGCTTTCTGTGTCTCGATAACCAAAGCCTTGGCTTCCTCAAAAAGCGGATCTCCACCAGTTTCACCATCTGAAAATTCACCTTCATTTTCAGAAACCTCACCTGGATCAAAACTCTCATCGTAGTCCGCATCTGCCTGAGCCTTAATGAAGTTTACGATGCGTTCAACATCATCATCCGAGATAAAGGATCCTTGCAGACGAACTGGATGATTTTCATCAATCGGTTTAAAGAGCATGTCTCCTCGACCAAGTAGTTTCTCAGCTCCATTTTCATCTAAAATAGTGCGAGAGTCTGTTCCTGACGAAACTGCAAAAGCCACTCGAGATGGAACATTGGCCTTGATCAGACCAGAAATGACATCAACAGATGGACGCTGGGTTGCAAGAATCATGTGGATACCTGCAGCACGCGCCTTCTGTCCAAGACGAATGATGGCATCTTCCACTTCCTTACTGGCCACCATCATAAGGTCAGCCAACTCATCCACAATTACAACAATGAGTGGTAGCGGAACCTGCTTGTACTCAGACTGGGCATTGAACTCTTCTACCTTGGCATTAAAACCTGCAATATTCCGAACTCCCACCTTGGCAAAGAGTTCATAACGATTTTCCATTTCATCCACAACCTTTTGCAGAGCCTTGCTGGCCTTACGTGGATTGGTCACAACTGGAATCAAGAGGTGGGGAATATCATTGTAAACAGACAACTCAACCATCTTGGGATCGACCATCATAAATTTAACTTGGTCAGGTCTCGCCTTCATGAGGATGCTAGCGATAATGCCGTTAACAGCTACTGACTTCCCTGAACCCGTTGAACCTGCGACGAGCAAGTGAGGCATTTTAGAAAGGTCAAAAGCTCTTGCGGTTCCATTAACAGCCTTCCCTAAAGGAATTTCCAAGAGATTTTCTGCTTTCGTTTGAGATTGTTCCCATAGTTCTCGGAAAGAAACTGTCGCAATCTCAGAGTTAGGTACTTCAATTCCCACTAAAGATTTCCCTGGGATAGGTGCTTCGATTCGGACATCCTTGGCCGCCAAGGCTAGAGCGAGGTCATCTGCTAGATTGGAAATGCGGTTGACCCTTACACCAACGGCCGGCTTGACTTCATACTTGGTCACTGATGGTCCAATTTCAGCCCGTTCAACTGTTACCTTGATACCAAAACTAGCAAAAGTTTCTTCTAGGATTTTGATGTTTTCTCGAACAATCTTCTTCTCTTTCGACTGGTCTTTTGGTTTATCTGGGGCAAAGAGTTGTAAGCTTGGAAGTTTGTACTCAAGAGCCTCCTTGGCTGAAAAATCGACCTGAACATCTTCATCATCAGAGCCATCTTCCTGTTCAGCGAATTCAAGTTCAGCTTGAGGCAAGATGATTTCTGGTTCCACCCACTCTTCTTCTGGAACAGGAGGAACGTCAAGCACAACATCATCAGTCAGAATTTCACCTGTTTCCATATCAATAGGAGGCAAATCGAGTAAGGCTTTTTCAGCCTCTTCTTGTTCTAATCTAGCCTCTTCCTCAGCCTTTTGGCGAGCTTTTTCTTCTTGTTTAACAAAGCGTTCCTCTTTTCGACGCTCATGCCCTTCTCGCCATTTGGCAAATCCTCTACTGAAGAATTCAGCAATATCGTAAACAGACCAAGGACTGATTAGGAGAGCGCCTGCTAAAATCAAGATAGAACCAATAAAGTAAGTGCCGATATTTGAGAAGAGAAAGGCTGTTGGCACATAGAGTCCAACACCAATCAAGCCTCCACCAGCAAAACTGGTCGTTCGAAAACCAGTTAAATCCGTCACAACCTGAGCCATGGTTCCTTTTAGAACGGACTTGTCCAAACCATATTTCCAAACCAAGTAAGCCTCGAAAATCAAGAGCAAACCAGCAAATATGGTTAAAAAGCCTGATAGGAGTCCTTCCTGTTTTCGTATCCACTTGAAAAAGAAGAGGTAGAGCAGGATACCAAATATTGCCAGATAAGCTAGGCTACCCACCAGCAAGCGAATTAAATTGTAAAGAGTTATACCCGCAGCCCCTAATTTGAAGGCTGCGAAAATCAATAAAATCGCGATTCCCAACGAAATCAACATTCGTTGAATCGCTTCTTTTCTTTCGAGTTCTGCTTTAGACGGTCTCCGTCTTGTTTTACTTGTATTCTTGTTTGCCATTCTTCTATTATACCATATTTCACAGGCATTTCGGAAAGAGAAAAAGACTGCACCAAACGGTCCAATCTTTTCATTTTCTATCTAAGTTTTATGCTTGTGGTTTGCGTAGGTAACCATAGACCACACCACTTACGATTGCTCCTACCAAGACTGAAACGAGGTAAAGAAGAGCATTTGAAGTAAGCGCGATAACGAAGATTCCTCCGTGTGGTGCCATGAGTTTGATACCAGTAAGACCAACGAGGCCTCCTGCTACTGCTGAACCAAGGATGAAGCTTGGGATCGCACGAGCTGGATCAGCGGCACCAAATGGAATCGCTCCCTCAGTGATAAATGACAAGCCCATGATGATGTTGGTCAAACCAGAGTTGCGTTCTTCCTTAGTAAATTTGTCTTTAAAGAGAAGAGTTGCGACAAAGATGGCAAGTGGTGGCACCATTCCTCCAGCCATAACTGCTGCCATAGCCACAGAACCACCTGAAGAAACAGTTGCTGCAAGCGTACCTGTACCAAAGACATAAGCCGCTTTATTGACTGGTCCACCCATATCGACAGCCATCATTCCTCCAAGAACGATACCAAGAAGGACAGCTGAACCTCCTCCAAGACCGCCTAGGAAGTCATTCATAGCAGTGTTGATTGCTGCCATTGGGATGTTAACAGCTAGCATAACAAATCCAGTCAAGATTGTTCCAAGAAGTGGTAAGAGAAGAATTGATTTAGCACCTTCAAGTGAACGAGGAACTTTAACGTATTTCTTGATAGCAAGAACCAAAGCACCTGCGATAAATCCACCAACAAGGGCACCTAGGAAACCAGATGAGACACCTGCAAGAGTTGAAGTTGCTTCACCACCTGCAGCATAAGGAATTTTACCAAAGGCAAAACCTTCTTTGGCAATAGCACCAGCCACGAAACCTGCTACCAAACCTGGTTTTTCAGCGATAGAGTAGGCTACATAACCTGCAAAGACTGGGAGCATCAAGCCAAAGGCTGCACCACCAATTTTCATGAACATAGAAGCTAACTCATGGTAGGAACCAAGATTACCAAGGTTTTCATTTGGAACACCCAAAGCACCGTCAATCAAGAAGGCAAGGGCAATCATGATACCACCACCGATAACGAATGGTAACATTTGAGATACACCACTCATCAAGTGTTTGTAGAAGGCACCACCAAGGCTTTGTTTTTCGTTAGAGGCTGTTGCAGCTTTTGCACCATTAGCGGCACGGTAGACTTCAGCATCTCCTGAAAGAGCTAAGTTAATTAACTCTTCTGTCTTACGGATACCGTCAGCAACTGGACGATTGATCAATGGTTTGCCATCGAAACGATCCATTTCTACAGCCTTGTCTGCTGCGATGATAACAGCTTTAGCCTTGCGGATGTCCTCAGCAGTTAGTTGGTTACCAACACCGCTAGCTCCGTTTGTTTCAACCTTAATACCAACCCCCATTTCAGCAGCCACTTTTTGAAGGGCTTCTTGGGCCATATAAGTGTGGGCAATACCTGTTGTACAAGCTGTAACAGCTACAATAAAATCACCAGATTCATTGACAGGTGCTTGAACTGGCTCCTCAGCTTTTTCTGAAGCTTGGTCAAAAAGTTCGATAACTTGGTCAGCTGATATTGCTTGACGAAGTTTGTCAGCAAAACCGTCTTTCATCAAGTATTGAGACAATTCTGCCAAGGCTGCCAAGTGGGTGTCATTGGCACCTTCTGGAGCTGCAATCATGAAGAATAAATCAGTTGCTTGTCCATCCAAGCTCTCATAGTCAACACCCTTATTTGACTTAGCAAAGAGAACTGTCGCTTCTTTGACAGCAGCGTTTTTGCTGTGAGGCATTGCGATTCCGTCACCCAAACCAGTAGAGGTCAGAGCTTCACGCGCCAAAATTCCTTCTTTAAATGTTTCAAAATCTGTCACATAACCGTGGTCTGTCAAACTTTTAATCATCTCGTCGATGACAGCTGTTTTTTCAGTTGCCTGCAAATCCAGCAACATGACATCTTTTCTCAATAGGTCTTGAATTTTCATCGTTTTTCTACCTCAACTTTTTCATATGTTTCTTTAATAAATTCTGCTGTTGCCAAGTCATCCGAGAAGGTAGTTGCCGTTCCACAAGCAACTCCCCATTTGAAGGCTTCTACTGCGTCTTTTGATTTGACAAATTCACCTGTAAATCCAGCAACCATAGAGTCACCAGCTCCAACTGAATTTTTGACTGTTCCCTTGATAGGTTTTGCGAAGTAAGCTCCCTCAGATGTGACAAGAAGAGCACCGTCACCAGCCATAGAAATAATGACGTTTTGAGCACCTTTAGCCAGTAACTCACGAGCGTATTTCTCAATTTCATCTAAACTTTCGAGTTTCACTCCAAAAATCGCTCCAAGTTCATGATTGTTTGGTTTGACCAAAAGTGGCTGGTAGTCCAAACTATCAATCAAGGTCTGTCCTTCAAAATCACAAACGACTTGCGCACCAGTCTTGCGTGTCAAGGCAATCAAATCCTTGTAGATGACATTGCCTAGATTCTTAGCACTTGAACCAGCAAAGACAACTGTATCTTCTGCAGTCAAACTAGATAAAATAGCTTTCAATTCTTCTAGCTGAGCTGGTTCCACATTTGGACCAGTCCCGTTGATTTCTGTCTCTTGGTCTGCTTTGATTTTAACATTGATACGAGTATCTTCTGCCACTTGGACAAAACGTGTCTCGATTTCTTCCTCTGCCAGAGTATCTGTGATAAATTCACCAGTAAAACCTCCGATAAATCCAGTCGCTGTATTTGGAATACCCAAGCGTTTCAAGACACGACTGACATTGATTCCTTTCCCACCAGCAAACTTATCATCACTGTCCATTCGATTGACACTACCGACTTGAACTTGATCCAAACGAACGATATAGTCAATGGATGGATTGAGTGTGACTGTATAAATCATACTTCTATTACCTCCGTTTTCTCCTTAATAGCCTGCAAGAGCTCATGCCCTTGACTTGTGATAACAATAGCTCGTTTGAGTGGTGCTACCTTGGCAAAGCAAGTTTGTCCAATTTTAGACGAATCCACCAAGACATAGGTCTGTTTGGCATTTTCTAAAATAGCACGCTTCACAGCTCCCTCTTCCATATCAGGAGTCGTATAATAACCATCGTCCACACCATTCATCCCGATAAAGGCACGGTCAAAGTGCAATTGGTTAATCTGGTTAAGAGCAACGCCCCCGATACTAGCATCTGTCGCCATCTTGACACTTCCTCCAACCATGACAGTTGGAATCTGCTTTTCAACCAACTGAGCGGCATGGTGAATCGAATTTGTCACAACAGTAATATTCTTATTAACCAATTCATGAATCAAAAAAGCAGTTGTTGTTCCAGCATCGATAAAGATGACATCTTGTTCCTTGATGAGAGAGGCTGCCTTCTGAGCCAGCAACTTCTTTTCTTGAAGGTTTTTGACAGATTTTTCTTGAATGGTTTCTTCTTCCTGCAAGGAATGGGGAAATTCTGCTCCACCATGCACGCGACGAAGCTTGTTTTCCGCTTCCAACTCATCCAAATCTCTTCGAACCGTTGATTCTGACGTTTCTAACAAACTAACTAATTTTTCTAGAGAAACTACATGATGTTGATTTAACTCCTCTAAAATCAGTTGCTTCCGCTCTGTTTTTAACACTGAATCACCTCCTGTTATCGTTTACACTATTCATTCTATCACACTTTCTTTCAAAGTCAAGCGCTTTTTGTCATTTTCTTTCAAAATCTATCATTTTTCTTATTTCCAAAATTTTTATTGCAAGATAAGAGCCTTTATGGTAGACTATTTGAGTAAGTATTGGAAGATTACTCAAGAGGCTTAAGAGGCCGTGTTGGAAACGCGGTAGGCGTGTAACAGCGTGCGTGGGTTCGAATCCCATGTCTTCCGTTTATTTTAAAAAAGATACCCAAGAAATCTTGGGTATCTTTTTTCTTATATGCTTGTTTTATAACTCGGGTGAATTTCTTAGAAAATATCAAATAACAATTTCACATTGAGAATTGTTAAGATAATGGAAACGATATAGCCAAGGATGGTATTCCATTTGGCATTGGTAAATTCTCCCATCAGTGATTTCTTAGAAGTTAGATAAATCAGTGGGAAGATTGAAAATGGAAGAGCAATCGAAAGAAAGACTTGTGAATAAACCAATAACTGATCTAATGTTTTTTCCTGATGACCAAACAGAACCGCTACAATCATGACAGGCAACAAGGCAAAGAGACGAGTTGCCAAACGAATGAACCATTGAGGTAATCTCATATGCAAGAAACCTTCCATAACGATTTGTCCAGTCAAGGTACCCGTAATTGTCGAATTTTGACCACTGGCTAATAAAGCCAAGGCAAACAAGGTTGATAAGGTCGAGCTAGCTATAGCTCCTGCAATAGTAGAATCCTGCAAGGCATTATACATTTGAGAGAAGGCAGAAATCTCAGATGCATGGCCGAAAAAGAGAGCCGCCCCGAGAATTAATAGAAGGGAGTTAACCACAAAGGCCAAGGATAATTGGAGATTTGAATCCCAGGTCATAAAGCGCACGGCTTTTCGAACATCATTCTTGTCCTTGTGATTGATTTTCCGAGTTTGTGACAAGGAAGAATGCAAATAGAGGTTATGGGGCATAACCGTTGCTCCCACGATCCCTAGTGCCAAGGTTAATTGACTTTCATGCCCTGGCAAGGGACTTTCAAATAAGGTTGCATTCGGTAGATAACCCTCAACGATTCCTTGGAAGCTTGGATGTGACAAAGCTACCAGATAGGTAAAAATTGCTAGAATGGTTAAAATCAGTGTTGTCACAATAGCTTCAATCTTCTTAAAGCCAAATTTCATCAGAAGCAATAAGAGAAAAACATCCAACACGGTCAAGAGAATTGCTATCATAATCGGAATCTTAAAGAGAAGATTGAGAGCAATCGCTGAACCTAGAACTTCTGCCAGATCTGTCGCCATCAAGGCTAATTCTAAAATCACCCATAGACTATAACGAAGCCATTTAGGTGAATGATGAGCCGTTGCTTGAGCCAGGTCCATCTGGGTTACAATACCAAGCTTTCCTGCCATCTGCTGAAGTTGCATGGCAATGAGAGATGAAATCAAGATAACAAACAAGAGACTATACTTATAGGAAGCACCACCGACTACACTGGTAATCCAGTTTCCTGGATCCATATAACCAACTGCGACAAGAGCACCCGGACCTAAAAAGGCATTTAAATTTTGCCAGAAATGATTGTTATTTGGAGTATCGATAGATTGATTAATCTCAGAGAGTGACACTTTTTTATGAGAAGACATAGATACTTACCTCTTTCTAAACCTACTTTTTCATTATTTTCTATTAGAGAAAAATAAGATTGACTTTAAACTATTAAAACAATGAAAACTATATGAAAAACATTTAGTTTTTTCATTATTTTTCTTAAGGCACCTTAATATTTTTCTTAAGGCACCTTAATATTTTTCTTAAGGCACCTTAATATTTTTCTTAAGGCACCTTAATTATAACACAAAAATGAAAACTATATGAAAAACATTTAGTTTTTTCATTATTTTTCTTAAGGCACCTTAATTATAACAGAAAATATGATAAAAACTTAAGAAAATTCAGGACTTGATTTAATATTTAGGATACAACAAAATGTTGTATTCTTTTTTTGCAAAAGAATACCAAAGAATAAAATAAAAAACGTTGTAAAAACAACGTTTTAGAAAGATTTACAAAACAATGTAAATTATCAATGGAGCCGGTGGGAGTCGAACCCACGTCCAAACATCTGCTAACATATTTGTCTACAACCATAGGTTATGTATTCGTTTAACAGTCCCTCGACACATAACTCAAGCCTAGAAACCGCGAGTCTATCAATCTCTTATCAAGCCGCTAGACAAGACTTGATCGTATCTCGCTAATAATAAGACCTGTCATTGAACACGAGCAATCCAAATCGGGTCACGCCTGCTGGTTTTTAGGCAGCTAGAGCGTAAGAAGTGTTATTTTTTGCAGTTATATTTAACTGAGCGTTTACGTCGCCACACGAGTCGCAAAATATGCCTCATAATGCCTGTCGAATCCGTAACGACCCCAAAAGACAATAAAACCATTATACCTTATCTAACACAAAAATGCAAAAAGGAAAGCAATTAACTACAAAAGATAGTCTTTCAAAGATTTTGTCAAAACCTGATAACCAGCAACACTAAGGTGCAACCCATCAGTTGTATAATCTTTTTTGAGTTGACCTGCCTGGTCTGTCAAACTATCAAAAACTGGCACAAATTCTACCTGCATATAGGCAGAAGCAAGCTCTTGATAGGCTTGATTCCATTTCTGAATTTTTTCATTCGTGCGGATATAGACTGTCTGCTTGTACTCTTCTCCCTCATTGACTGGCAAAATAGAAAGCAATTTAATCTCAGTCAATGGATAATCGCGAGCAATGGATTGTATGATAGCTTCGAGGTTATTGAGAGCCTCATTCACAGGCACATCTTTTCCGATATCATTTGTCCCAATTAAAAGGACAATTTTATCTACTGCTCCACCGTACAGATGCGCATCGAGGTTCTCAAGTAACAGCCCTGTCTGATAACCTCGAATGCCTCGATTGACAATCGTCTTTGAAGTTCCAAATAGCTCCTGTATAGGATAATACTCGACAATGGAATCCCCAATAAAAAGAACATCTGGCTCTACAACAGAAACCTGATTTAAGTGACGATACTTGGTTTGGATTTTTTCTTGTTCCTTTAGTAACCAATTTTCTAATAACTGTACTGCCACTTCATTCTCCTTTTTCTAACCAGTTTTCCAAGATTTGATAAACTCCTCCTTGGCTGTTAGCTGGCGCTAGAGCAGTAGCCACAGCTTTGGCTTTATCATCAGCATTTTCCATCGCATAGGCAATTCCAGCCATTTCAAGCATTTCAACATCATTTTCACTGTCACCAAAAGCCATGATTTGTTGGGAGGTCAAGTCCCAGCGCTTGAGTAATTCTTCCAAGCCCCATGCTTTATGAATTCCAGCTTGAAGGATATCAATGCAACCATAGCCACTCGATACAGCACGAACACGGCCATCAAAGAGGTCATTGATTTCTTCCAAGACCGAACTCAAACGTTCCTCACCAACAACCATACTCATCTTGAGCACACCACCAAAGAGGTCAGAGGTTAATTCGTCCACAAATTGCATCCGTTGGTAGAATTTTTCAATCATTTCTGGAGTCATAAAACTTTCAAGGTCTGTAAAAATCGTACCTTCTTTGACGAAACCACCCTTCATAGACGTTACAACAAACTGATCCTGACACGCTCGACCCTTAAAATGAGCCAAAGCCTTATCGACAATGGCATCATCCCAAGTCTGAGCCTGAATCAGTTCATTGTTTTCAAAAATACGAGCACCGTTTGCAACGACCAGAACCACTCGATCGACCAAGTGCTCCAGTAGTTGCCTCATGCGGTGAATTTCATTCCCAGTCGCAATGACAAAACGAATACCCCTTTGATCCAACTGATCTAAAATCTTTTCCAAACGTGGGAGATCAAGCTGGCCTCTAGCATCCAGCAAGGTCCCATCCATATCTGTTGCAATTACCTTAATCGTCATTTACTTTCCTCTGGATTCAAGCTAGTCCCACTTCAATCCCACATGTTCGTTCATTTCTTTGTAGGCTGTATCAATTCGTTCCTTAGTCGCTTCATCTAACTGGTCACGATGACTACCACCCTCGATAAAATCTTCTAAGATATAAGTTTGGTATAGGAATAGTGGATAACCTTCTGGAGAATAGGTTCCTTTCGGTGTACGATTTACCCAAGAAGGATGTGCTTTGGCAGTTTCGATTGTCGTCTTGCCATCCTTTTTCTTAATGGTCACATCCATAAGAACACCACGCTCTGTCCACTTAGCATTCTCTTCATCTTGCATGGTTTCAATTCGTTGATTGGAAATGAAATTCCCCATTGAATAGATAATGAGTTTCTTGTCTCCATCTTTTTCAACCGTTTCAGATGGTTCAACTACGTGAGGGTGCCCTCCAAAGATAATATCAGCTCCCCAATCAATCATCTTGTGATAAAGAGCCTTTTGTTCTTCAGTTGGTTCCAAGCGATACTCCACACCCATTTGAGGCATGATAATGGTAATATCCGCTTCCTTCTCAGCCCGTTCAATTTCAGCCTTCATCTTGTCTTCATTTAGGTCTGAAAGATAGCGGTTATAGTCTTCTTGAGAAATACTTTGCTCAATTCCATTAAAACCATAAGAATAGGCCAAAAGTGCAACCTTGATGCCGTTCACTTCCTTGATAACCAGTGGAGCTTGATCACGGGACTCATGCGTATACACTCCAATCGGTGTCATTCCTGCCTTCTCAATAGCATCTGCTGTTGAAACCACACCTTCTATTTGTGAATCTAGGATATGGTTATGCGCCAAGTCTAGCACTTGATAACCGGCATCCTTGATGGCATCCATAACTTCGCCAGGTGCATTAAAGAGAGGATAACCTGCCAAATAGTGGTCCTTGTTAACAGTGCCTTCAAAATCACCTATAATCAAGTCTGCTTGTTTGAGCCATGGTTTCACATAATCAAAATTTTCATGAAAATCATAGGTACCATCTTCTTTTAAGGCAGAACGATAGATGGGAATATGATAGAGGAGGTCCCCGTTTGCCATAATTCTAGCAGTTTTTTCCTCCTCCTGATCTTTAGCATTTTGATTGGTCTTATTTGCTTCTTGAGAAATGGCATCCTTTTTTTGACTGGTCAAGGGGATTCCTTGGAAACTTTCAAACAACAAGACCAAACCCATTGATAAAGCAACAGCTAGCAAGAGTATCGCCACAAATCCCTTATTACTCCACTTGCGGTAACTCCTAAAAAAGTTTACAAAACCCCTCATAAAACGAAAAACTGGTCCACGTTTATGTCTATCTTGTCTTCTTTGCATCTTCATTCTCCCCACTTTCTAATGCAAGCCTTTTCTTTTTATTATATCACAGATAAGTAATTCTTTCACAATTGAATCGAACCTAGTAGGCATTTTCTATAAAAGCTCGATGCCGTAATGCTTTCAATCCTTGTCATTTTGTGATATCATGTAGAGGTAATGAAAGGAGAGAAAATGTCTGCTATAGAACGTATTACAAAAGCTGCTCACTTAATTGATATGAACGATATTATCCGCGAAGGGAATCCTACTCTACGCGCGGTTGCTGAGGAAGTCACTTTCCCCTTGTCTGATCAGGAAATCATCCTTGGCGAAAAGATGATGCAATTCCTCAAACATTCCCAAGATCCTGTCATGGCTGAAAAAATGGGACTACGCGGTGGGGTTGGACTTGCTGCCCCTCAATTAGATATATCAAAACGTATTATCGCTGTTTTGGTGCCAAACATTGTCGAAGAAGGCGAAACTCCACAGGAAGCTTACGACTTGCAAGCTATTATGTACAATCCAAAAATCGTCTCTCACTCTGTTCAAGACGCTGCTCTTGGTGAAGGAGAAGGTTGCCTGTCTGTTGACCGCAACGTACCTGGCTATGTAGTTCGCCATGCCCGCGTTACGGTTGACTACTTTGACAAGGATGGAGAAAAACACCGTATCAAACTCAAAGGCTACAACTCCATCGTTGTTCAGCATGAAATTGACCACATTAACGGAATCATGTTTTACGATCGTATCAATGAAAAAGACCCATTTGCAGTTAAAGATGGTTTACTAATTCTAGAATAAAGAAAATCCCGTTGCAAGACGGGGTTTTGTGTTATAATAGAGGCATGAAAACAAATGATATTGTCTATGGCGTCCACGCCGTTACCGAAGCCCTCCTTGCAAACACAGGAAACAAACTTTACCTCCAAGAAGATCTCCGAGGTAAGAATCTTGAGAAAGTCAAGGAACTGGCTACAGAAAAGAAGGTGTCCATTTCTTGGACTTCAAAAAAATCCCTCTCTGAGATGACCGAAGGTGCTGTCCACCAAGGTTTTGTTCTACGAGTATCTGAATTTGCCTATAGCGATCTAGATCACATTCTTGCCAAAACGCGTCAAGAAGAAAATCCACTTCTATTGATTCTGGATGGCTTAACTGATCCTCACAACTTAGGCTCCATCTTAAGAACCGCTGATGCGACCAATGTTTCAGGAGTCATCATTCCCAAGCACCGTGCTGTCGGAGTTACTCCTGTCGTTGCTAAAACGGCCACAGGTGCTATTGAACACGTTCCGATTGCCCGAGTAACCAATCTCAGTCAAACTTTAGATAAACTCAAGGATGAAGGCTTCTGGACCTTTGGAACAGATATGAATGGGACTCCTTGCCATAAATGGAATACAAAAGGGAAAATCGCCCTCATCATCGGAAATGAAGGAAAAGGCATTTCTAGCAACATCAAAAAACAGGTCGATGAAATGATTACCATTCCGATGAATGGACATGTTCAAAGTCTTAATGCCAGTGTTGCTGCAGCCATTCTCATGTACGAAGTTTTCCGAAATAGACTATAAAAAAGTTTCCAGTCATCTGATTGGAAACTTTTTATGATTAACTATGTTCGGTGATAAACTTGTAAGCTTCTTGACCAGCGATAGCTCCATCTCCAACTGCTGTTGTTACTTGGCGGAGGTCCTTCAAGCGAACATCTCCAACTGCAAAGATACCATCAACTGCAGTTTTCATGTGGTTATCTGTCACAATCCATCCTGCCTGATCTTGGATATTCAATTCTTTAACAAAATCGCTAAGAGGGTCCAAACCAACATAGATAAAGACACCTCCGAAGGCTTGTTCTGTCACTTGACCTGTTTTTACATTTTCAAAAACGACAGATTCTACTCGGTTTTCACCCTTAATTTCCTTCACTACAGAATCCCAGATAAAGCTGATTTTCTCATTAGCGAAAGCACGGTCTTGTAAAACGTTTTGTGCACGAAGTTGGTCACGACGGTGAACAATGGTAACAGTCTTAGCAAAACGAGTCAAGAAGAGGGCTTCTTCAACAGCTGAATCTCCACCACCAACTACCAACAAATCTTGGTCACGGAAGAAAGCACCATCACACACGGCACAGTAAGAAACACCACGACTGTTCAGTTCTTCTTCTCCAGGTACTCCCAAAGGACGGTGTTTAGAACCAGTTGCTACGATAACTGTACGTGTTTCATATGTTTGGACATCAGTCATCACTTTCTTAAAATCACCATGGTCTTCTACATTTTCAACATAACCATAAATGTGCTCAACACCAAGATTTTCAAGCGGTTCAAACATTTTTTCTGCCAATTCTGGCCCACTAATATTAGCGTATCCTGGGTAATTTTCGATATCAGAGGTATTATTCATCTGACCACCTGGCAGACCACCTTCAATCAAGCCTACTTTGAGATTGCTTCGAGCAGCATACAAGGCTGCAGTCATTCCTGCAGGACCAGCACCGATAATAATAGTATCGTACATATAGTTTCCTTCTTTCTTGTTGTAACTATCTTTATTCTAACTCTTTCTTGTCAATCATGCAAGGATTATGCCTTGAAAACAAGAATTAAACTCATAACCGCAAAGGATAATACTGGAACAACCAAGACACCAATCATAATCATATCATAGAGATGTGCTTGGCGAGCCTTGGCTGTCTTATCAACTCCCGACATGGCTCTCAGTCCAATCCAAATCCCTAAAAAAATCAGGACGAGGATGGTAGTCAAGATCAAACTCTCGAAATATAAAGAAAATAGTTGCAGTAGCATGATTTCTCTCATTTCTATCTTTTTTAAAGAGTAAACTCAGCTAGTCCAGCTAACTGAGTTTTCCTTTATCTATTATATCAAATATAAGTCCGTTTGTAACTAGCAAAGAATTCTTTTGTCCGCTCTTCTTTAGGATAGTGGATAATCTCATCCGGAGTTCCAGACTCAATGATTTTTCCCTTATCTAAGAAGAGAATCTTATCAGCCACTTGGGCTACAAAGGACATATCATGACTAACCAAAATCATAGTTTGACCTGACTTAGCAGCATCTGCAATAGATTTTTCTACTTCACCAACCAATTCTGGGTCAAGGGCTGAAGTTGGTTCGTCTAAGAGCAAGACATCTGGTTTCATAGCGAGTGCACGCGCTAAGGCAACCCGTTGCTTTTGTCCACCTGATAAATGTCGAGGGTAATGGTTTTCACGGTCAGAAAGCCCAACCTTAGCCAACTCTTCCTTGGCAATCTTAGTTGCTTCTTGGTCAGATAATTTCTTGACAACAACCAAGCCTTCTTTCACATTATCAAGTGCCGTGCGGCGTTCAAACAAATTAAACTGTTGGAAAACCATAGACAGCTTACGGCGTAGGGCAAGGATTTCTTCTTGAGTGATTTTAGAAAAATCAACTGAGAAATCATCAATCTGAATAGAGCCACTGTCAGGTGTTTCAAGATAATTGAGACTGCGAAGGAAGGTTGATTTTCCAGCTCCTGAAGAACCAATCAAGGCTACAACTTCCCCTTTTTGAATATCTAAGTCCAGATGATCCAAGACAGTCTGTCCTGAAAAGGATTTGCTTAAATTCGAAATCTTAATCATTAACGAAGGTCTCCTTTCACATCTGCTTGCACTGTATCGGGTGCAGAAATAGCCATTTTTCTCTCGATGAAACGACCGAGGCTCTCAATACCGATATTTACTACCCAATAAACAAGGGCAACGGAGATGAACCGTTCAAAGTAACGATAATCAGCTCCACCCAGAATCTGAGCTTGGGCAAAGACTTCCACAACACCCGCACTAAAGGCTAGAGAAGTTCCCTTGGTCAAGCCGATTAGGGAATTAATCAAGGTTGGAGTCGCCACAACGGCCGCATTTGGAATAATCACGCGACGATAAACTTGCGCTCGGGTCATACCCAAACTACGTGCCGCCTCAATCTCACCAGGATTAACTGAGAGAATGGCTGCACGAATGGTTTCACTAGCATAAGCTGCCTCATTAAAAGCAAAGGCAACAATCGCAAAAGCAGCTGCTGGAATAGCATTGATATTGAAACCAGTTCCCCATTGCTGATTGAGGGCTTTCAAAGCCAAAGGGATTCCGTAGTAGGTCAACATGAGTTGCACCAAAATCGGTGTCCCTTTTAAGAAACTAACAAAGAAGGCCTGCAAGGGATATAAAATCTTGACACGATTGATCTTCACAATGGCAAAAAGAAGTGCCAAAACCAAACCAAAAAGAGCACCACCAATTGTCAACATAATCGTTGTTGGAAGTTGTTGGACAATTCTCGGAATTCCATCAAAGACCGAACGCAGGCTAAACAGCTTGCCATCTGGAATCAATTGCATCAAGTTTTGGTACCAATCTGATGCTAAAATCGTTGTAACATTCATAAAAACATCCTCTCCTGATAATGATTCATTCTACCATACTTCTGCCGTCAATGAAATTATTTGCTACGGTCAGGTACAGACTTTGTCTACCTACTAGTTTATCATACTTTGAAACAGGGAGGTTATATATTTTATCTATCAAAGAGATAAGTAAAAACTATTTCAATCCCAATTCTTCATAAGGTTTTCGATAACCGATTTGCTTAACAGTTCCATTTTCTACTAAAATGGGCCGTTTTAACAACATACCGTCACTTGCTAGCAACTCAGCTGCTTCTTGGTTTGACAGGCTTCCTACCTTATCTTTCAGCCCCAATTCACGGTATTTAATCCCACTAGTGTTGAAAAATTGCTTCAACTCGAACCCTGAGGTTTCTAGCCAGTTTAAAATGACTTCTTGGCTAGGTGTTTCTTCGACGATATGAACGGCTTTATAGTCCACACCGAGTTGGTTTAATTCTTGTTTTGCTTTTTTACAAGTTGAACATTTTGGGTATTCGATAAATTCTAACATGTCTTTCACTTTCTATTTTATATCTTTAAAATCTGCGCCTTCATGCTCCAAGAGCCAAGCTTTCTTTTCCACTCCTGCAGCATACCCTGTCAGACGCTTACCTGCGCCCAGCACACGATGACAAGGTACTAGGATAGACCAAGGATTGCGCCCCACTGCTCCACCAATTGCTTGAGCAGAATCCACTTGTAGCTCTTGGGCTATTTGTCCATAGGTCACTGTCTGACCATAAGGAATTTCCTGTAAATAGGACCAAACTCGCTTTTCAAAATCCGTTCCGATTGGAGCCAAGGGCAAGTTGGATAAATCCTGAGACTTGCCTTTAAAGTAAGCATCTAAGCAAGTAATAACTGGATCTAAAATGGGATGACTAACAACTGCTTCTATCGTTTCATCTCCTAGTCCCCTCTCAAAATGCTTCTGCTCCTGCACCCAAATGCCATACAAATATTGCTCGTCGGCAACCAAAGACAAGGTTCCTATTGGCGAAAAGTAGAGTATTTTTACGTACTTCTTTTGCATTATTTCTTCAATTTTTGATAGGCCAAGCGTTCGCCATCAACTGGAACCTTACCAACCTGTTTAAAACCGAGTTTTTCAAAGATATGCTGCATGACCTTGTTTGCAACATGCGTATCTGAGCGAAAATCTAGGTAATCAAATCCTTCAATTAAGCCTTCCAGGAAAGTCTGAGCAACCCCCTGTCCCTGGACATCTGATGCCACAGCAATACGGTGAAAGACTAGGTACTCTGACTCCCCAGCTTGCCAGTTGCCTTCATAAATGGCTTCATAGGCTGCCTCTGGACTCTTGGTCACAGCTGCATAAGCTAGTAGTTCTCCCTCTTCCAAGGCTACGTAGGCTTGACCTGAGATAATATCCTCAATAATAATATCAGCATTTGGATAGCCATTTTGCCACTGGTCACTACCAGCATCTGCTAAACATTTTTTAGCATCCTCCATCACCTGCATGATGGCATCTACTTCATTTGGAAAAGCTAAACGAATTTCCATCTTTTCTCCTCATTTCTGACTAGTTTCTCCCATCATAGCATAATTTAAGTCTTTCTACAAGCAGTTAAAACTTGACTTTCTGTTTTTATTATTTTATAATCTAGTTATTATAACTAGATAAAAAGGAGTCGGAAATGAAAACTACCTTTTCCTACCCAAAATGGGCAGAAATCCCAAATATTGACCTCTATCTGGACCAGGTTTTGCTCTATGTCAATCAGGTCTGCGCCCCTATCTCTACTGATAAAGACAAGGGCCTAACAGCATCTATGGTCAACAATTATGTCAAACATGGTTACCTGACAAAGCCTGACAAGAAAAAATACCAACGCCAACAGATTGCCCGTCTGATTGCTATCACAACCCTCAAGTCGGTATTCTCTATTCAAGAAATAGCCCAGACACTTAATACTCTACAAAGTCAAGCAAGTTCAGAGCAACTCTACGATGCTTTTGTGGACTACATGAACCAAGGAGTTGACCCAGCTAACCCTATCATCCAAACTAGCTGCCAAACTGTTAAACTCTATCATCAAACTCTAGCCTTAATCGATCATACTCAAGAGGAGGTAATCCAATGAACACTAGTCTTAAACTCAGCAAACAACTCAGTTTTGGAGAGGAGATTGCTAATAGTGTGACCCACGCTGTGGGTGCAGTCACAATGCTCATCTTACTCCCTATTTCATCCACCTATAGTTACGAAGCACATGGCTTTTTATCCTCTATCGGCGTTTCCATTTTAGTTATCAGTCTCTTTCTCATGTTCCTCTCATCCACCATTTACCACTCTATGGCCTATGGTTCGACCCACAAATACGTCTTGCGAATCATTGACCATTCGATGATTTATGTGGCTATCGCAGGCTCTTATACGCCAGTCGTCTTAACCTTGATGAATAACTGGTTTGGCTATCTAATTATTGCCATCCAGTGGGGAACGACCATCTTTGGTATTCTCTATAAAATCTTTGCTAAAAAAGTCAATGAGAAATTTAGCCTTGCTCTTTACCTGATTATGGGCTGGTTGGTTCTGGCTATCATTCCCGCCATTATCAGTCAAACAACGCCAATTTTCTGGAGTCTCATGGTAACTGGCGGACTCTGTTATACAGTTGGGGCTGGATTTTACGCCAAGAAAAAACCTTATTTCCACATGATTTGGCATCTCTTTATCCTAGCAGCATCTGCCCTCCAATACATCGCCATTGTTTATTACATGTAAAAAAGTTGAGAAATTCAATCTCAACTTTTTTCTTTACACATATTGATAAAGTACTGGTGCAAGCGCACATCATCAGTCAATTCCGGATGAAAAGAGGTTACCAGCATATTTTTTTCTTGGGCTGCAACGATTTGATTATCAACTGTTGCTAGAATTTCTACATCTTCTCCAACACTGCTGATAATTGGACCACGGATAAAGGTCATTGGAATCTGACCAACTCCCTTACATTCTGCTTCCGTATAGAAACTTCCTAATTGGCGCCCATAGGCATTGCGCTCGACCACCATATCCATAGTTCCTAGATGACTCTCATCCTGAGAAGTAATTTCCTTAGCCAGCAAAATTAAACCCGCACAGGTCCCAAACACTGGTAAGCCAGATAGAATTGCTTCTCGAATGGGAATCAGCATGTCCTGCTCACGTAAGAGCTTGCCCATGGTTGTAGATTCCCCACCAGGTAATATCAAACCCGACAAATCACTCTGATGTTGCTGAAAATCATCTAGATTTCTGATTTCAACACTCTCGACACCTAATTGATCTAGCACTTTTGCATGTTCTGCAAAGGCACCTTGCAAGGCCAATATTCCAATTTTCATCTATTTTCCTCGCTCAGCCATGAGAATTTGGATTTCATTTTCATTAATACCAACCATGGCTTCTCCTAAATCTTCAGAGATTTGAGCTAGGATTTGAGGATTACGGAAGTTAGTTACCGCTTTAACAATGGCACTCGCTCGTTTAACAGGATCTCCTGACTTAAAAATACCTGAACCGACAAAGACACCCTCTGCCCCTAATTGCATCATCAGAGCAGCATCTGCTGGCGTTGCAACACCTCCAGCCGCAAAGTTTACAACTGGCAATTTCCCATGTTCATGGACGTATTGAACCAATTCTACAGGGACTTGCAAGTCCTTAGCAGCAACATAAAGTTCGTCCTCACGTAGGTTTTGAATGCGGCGAATTTCCTGATTCATCATACGCATATGACGAACAGCTTGGACGATATCCCCCGTACCCGGTTCTCCTTTTGTACGAATCATAGAAGCACCTTCAGCGATACGACGCAAGGCTTCACCCAAATCCTTAGCACCACAGACAAAAGGAACTTGGAATTCTTTCTTGTCCACATGGAAACGGTCGTCTGCTGGAGATAAAACTTCACTCTCATCAATATAGTCAATCTCAATAGCCTCTAAAATCTGAGCTTCAACAAAGTGCCCGATTCTGACCTTGGCCATCACTGGAATACTAACCGCTTCTTGGATTTCCTTAATCATCTTTGGATCACTCATACGGGAAACACCACCAGCTGCACGAATATCAGCCGGAATCCGCTCCAAGGCCATCACAGCTGCCGCACCAGCAGCTTCTGCAATACGGGCCTGTTCAGGATTTTGAACATCCATGATAACGCCACCTTTAAGCATTTGTGCTAAGTTTTTATTTAATTCATAACGATTTTCAGTCATTTATTTTATCCTCATCATTTGTATTGGTAGCTACCATTTCATTTTAAGTTAGATTAGAATGAATCACAAGATAAAAAAACGATAATTGTATGGGTACACATTGACTAAAAAACTATCTGACCTTAGCTTAAGGCCAGATAGCTCATTCATTTTTATTTTTCAGCTGTAAGTGCAGCCATTGTGATGTAGTTGTATGGTTTGTTGAAGTGTGGCAAGAAGAATAGGTCTGTCAATGCCAATTTATCAATTGTTACATGCTCTTGAATAGCAAGTGAGAACATGTGAATTCCCATGCTGATTGCAGAATCGTGTGAAACCATTTGTGCACCAAGAATTTCACGGCTATCTTTGTCAAAGACAATCTTGATGGCAACTTCATGGTTATCATGTTTCATGAATTCTGGTTTTTGAAGATCGTTAAATCCTGTTTCAGTTGCGTTGTAACCAGCAGCTTTAGCTTTTTCAAGAGTCAAACCAGTTGAAACCATGTGAAGACCGTAGATTGAGATACCGTTTGAACCTTGCACACCGATTCCTTCCAATTCATGTCCACAAGCATTGTAAGCACCAACAATACCAGTACGAACTGCGTTTGAAGCAAGTGCGATGTAGCTTGTATCTTTACGAGCGTTGTCATAAACAGTCGCACAGTCTCCAACAGCAAATACACCAGGAAGTGAAGTTTCTTGTTTCTTGTTTACAAGGAAAGCACCGTTACGGAAGAGTTCAATCTTACCATCAGCAAGTGCTGTGTTTGGACGGAAACCAACTGCAAGGATAACCATATCCACATCGAAAGTTTCTTTATCAGTAATCAAGCGTTCAACTTTACCGTCACCCTCGATTGCTTTAACAGTTTGACCAAGAGCCAAGCGAATGTTGTGGTCTTCCAAGTTCTTCGCCATCATTTGTGTGAAGTCTTTGTCATAGTAACCGTTCAAGACAGTATCAACGATATCAACAAGGACAACTTCTTTTCCAAGACGCTCAAAGGCTTCAGCAAGTTCAACACCGATATAACCACCACCTACAACGGCGATACGGTCAAGGTGCTGACTCTTGTCAGCCAATTTGTGAATCACTTCTTCAGCATTTTGGTACAATTTCACGAATTGTACGTTTTCAAGAGTTGCTTTAAATTCGCGGTTTCCTTTAACAATTTCAACACCTTCGATTGGTGGCAAGATTGGTGTAGAACCTGTAGCGAAAATCAATTTCTCGTATGATTCTTTGTGCTCTTTCCCTTCAACTTCTGCTGTAACTACTTTTTTATCATAGTCGATTGAAAGAACTGGTGAGTTCATGTAAACCTTAGCACCTTTAGCTTCCAATTTTTCTTTATCAGAATAGAACAAGCCTTCAGCACCGTCAATTTGTTCACCGATCCAAAGGGCCATTCCACATCCTAGGAAAGAGATGTTAGAGTTTTGGTCGAATACAACGATTTCGTTCTCATTGCCAAAATTATCCAACATAGTATTAATACATGCTGTACCAGCGTGGTTAGCACCAACTACAACGATTTTACTCATAGAAAAATTCCTACCTTTAATTAAAAATTTACTCTTCTAGTATAACATTTACTGTTAGCGTTTACAAGAGTTTAGCTGATTTTCCCGATTTTTTTGTAAAAAAATGTAAATAATCTGTATTTTATCAGCATTTCTTACAATTACTCTTTATTTTCTGAGCATATTTCTTGACAAGTTTACAAATTTTATTTGTGAAAACGCTGACTTTATGGTATGCTAGTATCATGGAAAGAAAATGTAAGGGGTTAAATTTACTATATTTCAGCCTTCTTTTCATAAGAGAAAGGAGTTGGTAGCTTGCCTCTTAGTTCACATTCCGAACGCCTAATGGGGACTACTATCACTATTTCATTAGTAGATGAGCGAGCCGATAGCTTGCTCCAAAAATCCTTTGATTTGCTCAAAGAGCTGGAATACCGCTTCAATGCCAATAGTCAAGAATCGGAGTTGATGGAAATCAATCATCAAGCAGGAATAGACCCCGTCAAGGTTCATCCAGACCTGTTTGAACTGATTTCACTTGGGTTAGAGCATAGCCTAGCGCCCTCTAGCCATCTCAATATCAGCATTGGTCCCTTAATTCAAACCTGGCGTATCGGTTTTTCAGACGCCAAAGTTGCCCAACCTCAAGAAATTGAATCGGTGATACCTTTAATCAATCCTCATTATATCGAGTTAGATTCTTCCACTTCCACTGTGTTTTTAAAACAAAAAGGAATGAAGATCGATCTTGGTTGTTTAGCCAAGGGTTATAGTGCGGATAAAGTTGCCCAATTTCTTAGAGAAGAGGGAGTGACATCTGCCTTGATCAATCTGGGAGGGAATATCCTGACTATTGGAAAAAATCAGGCAAGAGGAAATCAGCCTTGGCAAATCGGGATTCAAGATCCAGCCAATCCGAGGGGAAATCACTTAATGACTATCCCTGTTGTCAATAAATCTGTCGTGACTTCAGGCATTTATGAACGTCACCTGACAATCGATGGAAAAGATTACCATCACATCTTTGACAGCCAAACAGGATATCCTGTTGAAACGGAACTAGCTAGTCTCACAATTATCTCTGATAAATCAGTTGATGGTGAAATCTGGACAACTCGTCTATTTGGAGAAAGACCCGCTTCCATCCTCTGGCAAGTCGAAAGTTTAGAGGGCATCGAAGCTATCCTCATCGATAAAGAAGGTCACCTAAGCTGTTCCTCAGGAATTCCTACTCTATAGAAATAGATGTTTCAATAGAGTTTTAAAATCGTATTATGTAAAAAGAGAAAGGAAATCTCATGCTAAAACTTATTGCTATTGTTGGAACAAATTCAAAACGTTCTACAAACCGCCAATTGCTTCAATACATGCAAAAACACTTTGCTGAAAAAGCTGAAATTGAACTTGTTGAAATTAAAGACATTCCTGTCTTCAATAAACCAGCTGACAAGCAAGTACCTGCTGAAATTCTAGAAATAGCTGCTAAAATTGAAGAGGCAGATGGCGTTATTATCGGTACTCCTGAGTATGACCACTCTATCCCAGCTGTTTTGATGAGCGCTCTTGCTTGGTTGTCATACGGTATTTACCCACTTTTGAACAAACCAATCATGATTACTGGTGCTTCTTACGGTACGCTTGGTTCATCACGTGCCCAATTACAACTTCGCCAAATCTTGAATGCTCCAGAAATTAAAGCAAGTGTCCTTCCAGATGAATTCTTGCTTTCACATTCTCTTCAAGCCTTCAACCCAAGTGGAGACCTAGTGGATCTTGATGTTATCAAAAAACTGGATGCTACTTTTGACGACTTCCGTATCTTTGTAAAAATCACAGAAAAATTGCGTAACGCACAAGCACTACTTCGCAAAGATGCCGAAGACTTTGACTGGGAAAATTTGTAAGATAGGAGACCAAAAAGAATGAAATTTGTTGGACTTGTAGGATCAAACTACGATCAATCATATAACCGTAAACTCTTGGAATTTATCCGTCGTCACTTCAAACTTAAATTTGAATTAGAAGTTCTTGAAATTGACGAAGTTCCAATATTTAACCAAGACGAGAAATGGGATGAAAGCTTCCAATTGCGTCTCTTGTATAACAGAATTACACGTGCTGATGGTGTCATTATCGCTACTCCTGAGCACAACCACACAATCTCAGCTTCCCTTAAATCTGTTCTTGAATGGCTTTCATACGAAGTTCATCCATTTGAAAACAAACCAGTCATGATTGTGGGAGCTTCTTACTACGACCAAGGTACTTCTCGCGCCCAAGTTCACCTTCGTAAGATTCTTGACGCTCCAGGTGTCAATGCCTATACACTTCCTGGAAACGAATTCCTTCTTGGTAAAGCCAAAGAAGCTTTTGACGCAGAGGGCAATATCACGAATGAAGGAACAGTTAAATTCCTCGAAACTTGCTTGGATAATTTTGTAAAATATGTAGGAGTTGTTTCAAAATTGAAAAAACCAAAACCAATTGAACCAGAAGATTTGGATTGTGGCAGACCAATTGCTACCACAATCACAGAAGTTGATCCCGATGATCCAGAATGGGTTGAAAAAGTTGCTGAAATTACTGGTGCGGTTTCAGGTGATACCTATGTCAAACTAGATCATGGTATCTTAACTGTTAACCAAATCGATATGTTCTTGAAAGCAATGCCATTTGAATTGACATTTGCAGATGATAACAACCAATTCTTATACTACAATAATGTTCACCAAGATCCAAACACCATGTTTGCTAAACGTGTACCATCTCAATCTGGTAACCGTCTCTCAACTGTCCATAACTCACTTCCCGGTGGACGTATGAAAAATGTTGAATGGGTTGTCGGTGTACTGCGTAATGGTGATCAAGAATATGTTCGTACAATCGTTCCTGGATCTCCTGCAGGGGTTATCAATACTCACAACTATCAAGCTATGTACTATCCTGATGGATCATACGCTGGTATCAATGAAATAGTCTTCAACTTCCAACCATGGCTTGATTGGTACCTCAATACAACTGGTCAACGTCTAGTTGGTGGAAATGCTGCAGCTCCTGCTGGCGGACATGGTCACGGTGATGCAGATGCTACATCTGGAGCTTCTGATGCAGGTGAGGCTGGAGGCCACGGTGGTGGTGCAGACGCTACATCTGGAGCAAGCAACTAATAGTAGTTTTAGGAACCAAATTGGTTCCTTTTTTAACCAAAAAAGACTAGCAGTTTGTATCTGCTAGTCTTTTGATTATGATTTCACCAATCTTTGTTAAAAGAAAGAATAGTGCTTATGAATTTGGATCATCAAGACTTCTGCCATGTAACCCTTTTTCACGTTGGACTTGACGTAGTTTCTCTGGTGTAACATCGTTTCCTTCTTCGTCCACAATTTTGATTCCTTCAATGTGGTGACGAACAGAGCGACGATAGCCTTCGATATACTCCTCACGAAGTTTAGCTTGTTCCACTTTTTCAGCAGAAGTTAAGCCTTCTGTTTTTTTCTTTTTGGCAAGCTCGTTGATACGAGCGATTTTTTTCGGATCCATTTCTTCTCCTTTGTGATAAGATACAGTCCGTTTGACTGAGTTTATTTAGTATTGATTTGGTTAAAACGAGCGAGCTTAGCTGCTTTCTTGGTTAGTTGTGACAAGATTGCCAAACGATTTTGACGGACTGCTTCATTTTCAGCCATAACCATGGTATTCTCAAAGAATGCATCAATGACTGGGCTAAGAGCAAAGAGTTGTTTCAATTGCTGACTGGCAGATCCTGATAAAATAAGTGATTCTACTGCTTCCGCCAAAGCTTTTTCTTGGTCATTTTCAAAAAGTGCTGAATCAACTGTTGCAACTCCTTCTACCTTTTCAGCCAAGTTAAAAGCACGAGAAAGTGATTCCACAGATGGTTTGAAGTCTTCTTCCTTGCTTGCTTCTACGAGAGCACTTGCTGCTTCCAACATCTCTGCCACAACAAAGTTTGAACCTGCAAGAACTGCTTCCTTGATATCTTTTGGAGTAGAACCCATCATCTTATCAACACGAGCCTTGATAAAATCCATAACCTCTGCTTTATTTTCATAAGTCAAGCTGTCAAATGTTAAAGCATAAAGGCTATCAATCAACTCATCCATAGCAATGTGCCAACCAAAGGCATCCAAGATACGAACCACACCTTGCGTCGCACGACGAAGGGCATAAGGGTCATTAGAACCTGATGGAATCAAACCTACTGAGAAGAAACTCAAAATAGTGTCCAATTTGTCTGCAATGGCAAGCACTGCGCCGACTTTGCTCTTTGGAAGTTCGCCTTCGGCTGATGTAGGCATGTAGTGTTCACGAATAGCAGCTGCCACCGCTGGAGTTTCACCAGCAAGAAGGGCATATTTCTCACCCATAATTCCTTGGAGTTCGTCAAATTCGCCAACCATACCTGTCAACAAGTCAAACTTGTAAATGGCTGCTGCACGGGCTAGATCAATCGTTTCATCCGCTGACAATCCTGCTTTTTCTGCCAAGAGAATAGCAATCTGCCCCGTACGAATCATGTGTTCACGAAGGGAACCAATCTTCTCATGGAAGGTGACATTGTTTAATTTTTCAACAAGATCTGAAATCACCAATTTTTGGTCTTCACGCCAGAAGAATTCACCGTCTTCTAAGCGAGCTACTAAGACTTTTTCATTTCCTTTAATGACATTTTCCAAATACTCTGCGTTTCCGTTACGAACAGAAATGAAGTTTGGCAATAGTTTACCGTCTTGATCACGAACAACAAAGTAACGTTGGTGTTCTTTCATTGAAGTCACCAAAACTTCTTCTGGAACTTCAAGGTATTTGGCATCAAAACTTCCCATAAAGGCAGTTGGGTATTCAACCAAGTTCAAGACTTCATTCAGCAAATCAGCATCAATTTCGATACGTACACCATGCTCAGTTTCGATTGCTTTGATTTGGTCAACAATCATTTGCTCACGTTCACGTGGATCTGCGATTACAAACTGCTTACGAAGGTCTTCTTCATAGCTCAATGCTGACTGAATCTTAGTTTCTTGTCCCAAGAAACGATGACCACGGCTCACACGACCTCCCTTGATATCAAGGAAATCCAAATCAAACTCTTCTTCATCTAAAAGAACAGTTAAAGTGTGAACAGGGCGGATATATTCAAAGGTGTTGTTAGCCCAGTGCATGCTGACAGGGAAAGTCAAGGACTTCAAGACATCTACAACACCAGGAACAATGGCTTCAACTGCTTGACCAATTTCTTCCTTAGTGACATAGACATATTCTTCACCCTTAATTTCACGAAATTCGATATCTTCAACAGTCAAGCCTTTTCCTCGGACAAATCCTTGAGCTGCTTTGGTGAAATTTCCATCACTATCCAAGGCAATTTTCTTTGCTGGCCCCTTAAAATCTTCTGTCAAATCAGACTGTTTGTCTGCAAGACCAGTCACACGAACAGCCAAACGACGGGGTGTTGAGAAGGTTTGAATAGCTTCAAAAGACAGGCGGTTTTCCTTGAGGAAGGCTACCATTTTTTCGCCTAGTTGTTTTTCACTTGGTGTGACAACATAGGCTGGTAATTCTTCAAGACCGAGTTCTACTAATAAGTTTTTTGTCATGTTTTTTCTCCGAAAAATATCTTTTTATTTTCCAGTTTGCCTTATGTGATTGGCACGCAAGCAACCAACTTCGTTGTTTCATTGCTAAAATTGGAGCCAAAAGTCTCCAATTTTGCCTAGTATCCTTAGTTTCACTAAGGATACCTTCATCACTGCGGCAACTGGTTCAGGGCTCACACTGTTCGCCCATTTTCGTAATTTGTCACTTTCTTTATTCCGCGTCTTCTGCTAAGAGTTTAGCTCTTGTTTCTTCATCCAAAAGTGGGTAGCCTAGGCGTTTGCGTTCTGCGACAAAGGTTTTGGCTACGACACGGGCCAAGTTACGGATACGAGCGATATAGCCTGCGCGCTCTGTTACAGATACAGCACCACGCGCATCAAGCAGGTTAAAGGTATGTGAACATTTGAGAACATAGTCATAGGCAGGGTGAACCAAACCTTCTTCCAAGGCACGACTAGCTTCTTTTTCAAACTTATCAAAGTTTTCCAGCAACATTTCTTGATCTGAAATTTCAAATGAATATTTTGAGTGCTCATACTCAGGCTGGATAAAGATTTCTCCATATTTTACACCATCAGCCCACTCGATATCATAGACAGAGTCTACTTCTTGAATGTAAGAAGCCAAACGCTCCAAACCATAGGTAACTTCCGCAGTCACAGGGCCAGTTGCCAATCCACCTACTTGTTGGAAATAAGTGAACTGAGTGATTTCCATCCCATCAAGCCAAACTTCCCAACCGAGACCTGCAGATCCAGTAGATGGGTTTTCCCAGTTGTCCTCAACAAAACGAATATCGTGTTCCAAAGGATTGATTCCCAATTTTTCCAAAGACTCAAGGTACAGTTCTTGGATGTTTGATGGAGAAGGCTTCATGACCACTTGGAATTGGTGGTGTTGGTAGAGACGGTTAGGGTTTTCCCCATAACGACCGTCAGCAGGACGACGTGATGGCTCCACATACGCTGCATTCCATGGCTCAGGACCGATAGCACGAAGGAAAGTGTAAGGACTCATTGTACCCGCACCTTTTTCATTATCATAAGCTTGCATAAGCATACAACCTTGGTCATTCCAAAATTGTTGCAAAGTCAAAATAATTTCTTGAAATGTTAATTTCTTAGACATTGTTTACTCCTTTTTATATAAATTACTTGCGACACGAGTCTGCCTCGTCGATCATACGAGGCAAGACGAGTTAGTACTGCGTCTAGCTCAGGCAATCTAGTGCTGAGCGTGAGGCAGTCCGACTATAAGGAGGTTTCTGCCACTGACGCAGTGGAAAGTCAATTTTTTAGACATTGTTTACTCCTTTAGTTTTTATATTTCTTTTTCAATTAATTTCTGCTGAACAAACCAATTTAACAAGGGTAGAGTTTTATCTGTATTTGCCCATAAATGATAAGAATCGAAGACCGCTTGTACACTACCTAGATTTTCTACCAACTTATCTATTGTCAAAAAACTACGCCAGTATTCGTAAAAAATACTTGCATAGTTCTTATCATAAGTCGAAGAACCAAAATCATTCAATGAATGCCAACCATACTTCTTCTGAAAAAGTTCTACAAGAGATTGATTACAAATTTTTTCCGCTTGAAATTCCTCTTCTGTCAAGAAATACTTGCGACTAATATATTCAACCATCCCCTCTTCGAACCATATATAAGAGTCGTAACCATCAAAATCATCTAAAAAATGCTCCGACCAATGAGCTAACTCATGTCCTACAATCTGTAAGAGGAAATTTTCAGATAAAGAATGATAGTGACTTTCTATTGCTTGAGTTTGCTGAGAACACTCGTAGTCCATCAACTGATACAAATACAACTCTTTCCAAACAGCTAAATCAGGCGTCATAACCATTCGTCTATTATTTGTATAGGCTGGAACTGCACTTTCCCTAATAATCTGTGTAGCAGCATTAAAACTTGACCAAATAATGGCTTGCGGTAAATCACAGACTGCAAGTTCATTCTTTAAAAAAGATTGATAATCTTTCAACTTTTCAGTATTTCTTACTACAAAATCACGAAATGTAGCTAGTTGACTATCGTCTTTTACAAGATAAAGGTTTTCCACGTCTCTCCTTTCTTTCACATAATAGACTGAATAAGCGAAAGAACCGCGTCCGACAATCCTAGGTTGATTTAACCTAGGGGCGTCAAAAACGCGGTTCCACCCTAATTTATTACTTCATTGTTTTTGAAAATACTACAGAAAGCGCCAGCTCTTTATTTTGTCCTACTTGGCTCCCACTATCCCAAGCTCGCTTGAAGAACGCCATAAGACTTTCTTTCCTGCTGACTATTATATCAAAAATTAGAACAATGTACAATTTTTTTATGATTTTCTAGAAATCCATATCATCAACTCGTGGAGCACCAGACTGAACAGCAATTGTTTTTAAGGTTTCACGTTCCTCATGATTCAGCTCAATTCCGAAACAATCAAGATTAGCCTGAATACGAGACGCTGTGACAGATTTCGGAAGTGGTAAAAATCCTTCTGCTAAGCTCCATGCCAAGGCTATCTGAGCAACAGACTTTCCGTGATTTGTTGCGATTTCTTGGACTTCCTTACTATCAAATAGTTCTCCCTGACCAAAAGGTCCCCAAGCTTCCAATAAAATTCCTTTTTCTCGACAGTAATCTACGACTTCCTCTTGATACACACCTGGAGCCAAACGAACTTGATTGACCGCTGGAAGAATTTTTGCTGTTTCAAGCAAGGCATCCAAATGATGGGGAAGAAAATTACTAACACCGATAGCACGGATTTTGCCTTCTAGGTAAAGATCCTCCATCGCTCTCCAAACTTCTGAATTTCGGATTTTCCAGTGGTTATTTTCTCTGAGTGGTTTTGGATTTGGCCAATGAATCAAATACAAATCCAAATATCCCAAGCCCAGCTTCTCTAAAGACTCTTCAAAAGCCTGACGAGCTTGCTCATAGTTATGATTTGTATTCCAGAGTTTACTGGTTACAAAAATTTCCTCACGCGGAACGCCACTATCTTGAATAGCACGACCAACGCTTTCTTCATTTTTATAAATAGCTGCCGTATCGATATGGCGATAGCCTGCCTTTAAAGCCTCTAGAACAGCTTGATAGGCAATCTCTCCATTTTCAGCTTTCCAGGTTCCAAATCCTAGTACTGGAATCGTAACACCATTATTTAAAGTATAAGATTTCATTATTTTTCCTTTCTAAATTAGAAGAAAATCCAAAGAGGCAAATTTTCAAGGAAAACTTATCTCTTTAGATTTTGTGTATTATTGATCACGGTCGTAGTAAAGCTGGTGAGCTTTAAGACGAGAATCTAACAAATCTGGTACGGTCACAAAGTCATAACCCTGACCTTTCAAATAGTCAATGACCTTTGGTAAAGCATTCACTGTTTCAGCATGGATATCATGCATGAGAATAATAGAACCATTCTTAACTTCACGCTGAATTTCTGTCAAAATAGATGCTTCATTTTTACTCTTCCAGTCCAGACTATCTACATCCCACATAATAAAGCTCAAATCGAGGCTATTGCGAATGTCGTCTGTAATAGCTCCATAAGGGGGACGCATAAGTTTGGAGCTAGACCCCAACACTTTAGTTAGCGCATCCTCAGTATCAGTAATTTGTTTTTTAGCTTCATCAAGCGAAAGTTTTGAAAGCACTGGATGGCTCCAACTATGGTTTCCAATAACATGGCCATCTGCTTTCATGCGTTTCAATATCTCTTCATTGCCAGAAACATTCTTACCTAAAACAAAGAAAGTTGCCTTGATACCATACTTAGAAAGTGTATCTAATGCTTGGTTTGTCGTCGCAGGATTTGGTCCATCATCAAAAGTTAAAGCTACTACTTTTTGATTTTTCTTTTCATAATAAGCCTTATATAGTTCTGCGTCCTTATCTAATAAATAAGAGGACTGAATAACCTCAAAGAAACTTGATACCGGCAAGGCAATCTCATCTAGATTTTCAACTGACTGACTTGGATAAAGGATAATCTGACTATCCTTGTAATCAAAATTCCATGCAGACAAGTCTTGGTCAGAGAAGCCTTTAACAACTTGATCAATCTTTTCTTGCTCCAATTTCTTATCCTGTAAGAAAGTGGTGATTTCTTTTAACAACTGCTCTTTGGCTTTACTAGGATCTGAAAATAATTGATCAAGTGTAAAAGGTTTACCATCTTCTGTCAAATGTACTTTTGCCAGACTAGTTTTTTCAGTCTCTTCAACTTTTGACGAAGTTAAATCATAGACTTGTTTCATCACACTTCGGTTGACAATCCCTTTTAAAGTCGAATCCTGTTTCTCCGTATAATAAAAAACCAGATTTTCTTTGTCTTCCAGATTTTCCTTAATATCCTGTGTCATGATTTCTTGTACAGATGAAATCACTTGCTCCCCTTGGAGAGGATAATAGGCAATTACTTCTGCTTGTCCCTTACGAAAATGATCTTTCTGATTTCCCTCACTCAATTGATCATCTTTCTCTTTTTTGAGCGTTTCAATCCTTTGTTCAAAACTTTGCTTTGTATATACTTTGTATCCAATCATTGAACCAAGGACGCAAATACTTACTGAAAAGATAGCTACCAGGGCTATTAAACCGATTCTCTTTTTATCGTGCTCAACACGCTTTGCTCTACTTTTATCCATAGAACCATCATATCAAATTCAAGCTATAATTTCAATGATTTGGGAGGAAATAGTATATTAAAAAGAGGGGAACTCCCTCTTAAAATCTTATTTTACTGCTTCTTTCAAAGCATCTACCTTATCCAAACGTTCCCATGGAAGATCAATATCTGTACGTCCCATGTGACCGTAAGCCGCTGTTTGACGGTAAATTGGGCGCTTGAGGTCCAGCATTTGGATAATTCCTGCAGGGCGAAGGTCAAAGATTTGACGGGCTGCTTTTTCAAGCTTGCTTTCAGCTACTCTTCCTGTACCAAAGGTATCGATACGAACAGAGACAGGCTGCGCAACACCGATGGCATAGGCCAATTGCACTTCTGCTTTCTTAGCAAGACCTGCTGCAACGATGTTCTTGGCAATGTAGCGAGCTGCATATGACGCAGAACGATCCACCTTAGTCGCATCTTTACCAGAGAAGGCACCACCACCGTGACGAGAGTAGCCACCATAAGTATCTACGATAATCTTACGACCAGTCAAACCTGAGTCCCCTTGCGGTCCACCGATTACAAAACGACCAGTAGGATTGATGAAGAATTTTGTTTGCTCATCCAAGTAAGAGGCTGGAATAACCTCTTTGATAACCTTATTAATGACATCATTGTGAATTTGTTCGTTGCTGACTTCTGGATCGTGCTGAGTTGAAATAACAACTGTGTCCACACGTACTGGACGGTCATTTTCATCATACTCAACCGTAACTTGTGATTTAGCATCTGGGCGAAGATAGCTAATTTCCCCAGACTTACGAAGTTCTGCCAGACGACGAACCAATTTATGACTGAGTGAAATTGGCAAAGGCATGAGCTCTTCTGTTTCATCCACTGCAAATCCAAACATGAGCCCTTGGTCACCAGCACCAATCAAGTCAAGCGGATCTTGGTCTGCATTCCCACGAACCTCCAAGGCTTCGTTAACACCTTGGGCAATATCTGGTGACTGCTCAACAAGTGACGGATGGACTCCCACCGTCTCAGCAGAAAAACCATATTCTGTATTGGTGTAGCCAATCTCTGCAATGGTATCACGAACCACACGGTTAATATCCACATAGGCATTTGTAGAAATTTCACCAAAAACATGGACGGAACCAGTATATACAGCTGTCTCAGCAGCAACGTGCGCCTCTGGATCCTTAGCTAAAATAGCATCCAAAATCGCATCTGAAATTTGGTCTGCAATCTTATCTGGATGCCCCTCAGATACAGATTCAGACGTGAATAATTTACGTTCTGACATAAAAATGTCCCCCCTTAAAAATAGTGTTATAGAGTTACAAAGTACTGATAGGTATTTCTATAGTCTAAGAGTTACGACGCGAAAGAAATAAAAACGATAATTTTTTATTTCTGAAGCTAGTAAGGCGCATAGGGTGACCGCATTATAGCGGCAACCGTAGAATGACGAACGACTTTGGAGCCATCATTCTTTGCGAATTGCGACTCGAAAGAAAAAATAGAAATTTCTACCATCTTATCGGGACTATATAACTTTACCATTATACCATTTTTAAACGCAATTTGCAGTCTATAATGTAGTGTTTCAATGTAGATATTTCGTTCTCATAAATAAAAAAAGTTGGAGCTCAGTACTCCAACTTTTTCTATTAAAATGTTTGGCGTTTTGCTTTACGCTCTGCACGACCACGAGCACGATTTTCAGCGCGTTTGGTCTTGCGGCGCTTTTCATCAACCGCCCATTGAATTTTTTTCTTATAACCTGGTTTGACTTTTTTCTTTTTCTTTTTAACCAAACCAATCATTTCGATATCAAGTTTATCTTGTTTTTTCTCACGGTTGACACGACGATCACGGTCATAAGTATCTTGAAATTCCCCATCTTTGACCATCTTAGGAGTAAACTTGATTCCCAATTTCTCCAACTCACGGATATCCGAGTCATCACTTGGCTGATAAAGGGTAATAGCTGTACCTGGTAGGCCATTTCGTCCAGTACGACCAACACGGTGAACAAAGAAGGACAAATCTTGCGGAATGGCATCATTGATGACATGGCTGACACCTTCAATGTCAATTCCACGCGCCGCCAAATCTGTTGCGACAATGTACTCAAAATCCAAATTTTTAACCTGGTTCATGATACGTTTGCGCTCACGAGGTGCAATATCCCCATGGATTTTTGCCACCTTCAAGCCTTGAGCAGTCAGATATGAATGCAATTCATCTGCACGCGTTTTAGTGTTAACAAAAATCATTGCCAAATACGGTTGCATCAACTGAGTCAACTGGTAAATTTGAGCATTCTTATCTCGGCCCTTGGTCGAAATCAACCAATTATCAATAGTATCAGAAATAACCGTTTTGGTCTTGATTTTCTCCATAACAGGATTTGATAAGTATTTTTTCAAGAATGGTTGCAGTTTTTGTGGAATAGTAGCTGAGAAGACCATGAATTGCAGGTCTTTTGGAAGGCTTCCAGCAATCTTATCAACCGTTTCTAAGAATCCCATATCCAAGGTCATGTCTGCCTCATCGATCACAAAGGTCTTGGACTTGTGAATAGCTAGGTCACCAGATTTAACCAAGTCGTAGATACGACCTGGCGTTCCGATAACAATATGAGGCTGGTTGCTTGCCAATTTCTCAATCTGGCGAGCCTTATCTGTCCCTCCCACATAATTAACCACACGAACTTCCACTTCTGAGTAGGCTGCAATCTGACGGGCTGCTTGGTAAATCTGAGTAGCTAATTCACGGCTCGGTGCAGTAATCACTGCTTGAACACTATCGCTGGCTTCATCTAATTGCTGGAAAATCGGCAATAGGAAAGTGTGAGTCTTACCTGAACCTGTTTTTGATTCTCCAACCAAATCTCGGCCTGCCAAGACAATGGGAATCAACTTATCTTGTACCTCTGTTGGAGTTGTAAATTTCAACTCCTGCAAGGCTTCTCTAATATAGTTTTTAAATTGAAATTTCGTAAATGACATAATATCCTCGATTCTATCTATCCTATCAATTATACCACATTTTATTCCATTTCAGTAGTCTCACTTATTTAGGCTATTTCCAGTAGCTTTTCTAGTCAGAAAAAGGCTGGAATTTGTGAATCCCAACCTCTTTTCAGTCCTTATTTCCAGTTTAAAGTAGCATTCAAGCCATAGTGATCACTCACTTGTGGACTCTTATTACCATCAAATACGACATGTAAATTTTCCACCGCTAACTCTTTGGTAGTAAAAACATAGTCGATTCGAAGGGGTTCAGTGTTCCCTTTCCAGCCATCAATTTCTGGTGGAACGGTATAGCTACCGCTTTTCTCTTTAGCAACTTCAAAAGCGTCTTGTAAGCCTAATGAGCTAGCTAAAATAGCTTGATAGCCTTCCTGACCAGCTGGGTTGTTAAAATCTCCAGCTAGCAAAAGCGGCTTGTTCAATTCTTTCAAGACAGCCTCAAATCGTGCCCATTCTTCTTGGAAACCTTTATCCCACCAAGAAAGGTGGACACTTGCAACTGCAAGCTCCTTACCATCAACTACAGTTTCAGCCAGGGCAACACGGCGAGTATGATAGTCTGTTGGATCATCCACATCTGAAACTAAAATTTCTCTGACTTCAATAGGTGTTTTAGACAAGATAGCCACACCTTCATGGTAGCGGTCATAACCAATATGGTTATAGGCCCAAGTCCAGTAGTAATCTTTCCCTTGCTCTGACAACTTTTCAACCAAAAGTCTAACATAATGGTCTTGGTGAATAGGCTCAGCTGCTGGCAAAGCTTGATAAAGGTCATTAACCTCCACCTCTGGCGAAGTAATCTCCTGATTGATTTCTTGGAAACATATCAAATCATAGTCCTTTTCAAGAATATCCTGAAGCAAAATCTGGAATTTTTCCTCTGCTTCTTTTTCCATCCAACTGTGAGTATTGAGTGTTAAAAATTTCATTCTTTTCTCCCAAAATAAGAGGTTGGAATACAGCTTCCAACCTCAAGTGTATTACAATTCTACTTTAGCAACTGCTGTTTTAGCTGCAAGAGAACCTGTTTGTTCTAATTTAACTGATTTAATAGCTTCAGCATTTGTGAAGACAACCACTGTTGAAGTTTCACGACCTGCTGCACGGATAGCATCCAAGTCAGCTGTGACAAGAAGATCACCTGCTGCAACTTTTTGTCCTTCAGCTACATGAACAGTAAATGGTTTTCCTTCAAGACTTACTGTGTCCAAACCAATGTGAACCAATACTTCAAGACCTGCTTCAGTCACAAGACCAAGAGCATGTTTTGTAGGGAAAATACTTGATACAGTACCTGAAACTGGAGATACAATGTTTCCATTTGCAGGTTCTACTGCAAATCCGTCGCCCATCATTTTTTGAGCAAATACTGGATCTTTAACTTGTTCCAAGGCAACAACTTGACCGTCTACTACTGAGTAAACTTCCTCAGTAAGACCTTTGAAGTGAACAGTGTTTTGTTGCGCTTCTGTCATTTGACTTGGAAGAGTTTCAGGAATGATTTCACCTGAATCAAGGATATCTTGGATATCAGATTTCAATACGTCTGCTTTTGGACCGTAGATAGCTTGAACTCCTTGTCCTTTCATGACAAGACCCATAGCTCCTTCTGCTTTCCATTGTTCTGCATTTCCTACTTTATCTGCATCTTTAACAGTTACACGAAGACGAGTCATACATGCGTCAACATCAACGATGTTTGCACGTCCACCAAGAAGGTTGATAATGTTTACAGCTTGAGAGCCTGCTGCAACTTTCACTTCGCTGCTAGATTCTTCTGAACCTTCAGCAGTTTCGTAGTTTCCGTTACGCCCTGGAGTTGCGTAGTTGAATTTTTGAATCATGAAGTTTGCGATAAAGTACATGATTACAGCAAAGAGAACAGTTACCCAGATAAAGTTAACGATATCCATACCAATACCAGCATTAATTGCTAGTGGTGTACGAGTCAAGAATTCAATTGAACCGAATGAGTGGACACGTAGGTTTACTACGTCAGCCATAGCGAAGGCAGCACCTTGAACAAGTGAGTAAACAAGATACATAGGTGTTGCTACAAACATGAACATGTATTCGATTGGTTCAGTAACCCCTGTCAAGAATGTTGCAAGAGCTGTCGCAATCATCATACCTTTATATTGATGTTTCTTATCAGCATCGACATTACGGTAGATAGCAACGATCACACCCATCAAGATACCGAATGAACCGATCATTTGTCCAACTTTGAAACGAGCTGGGTGAACAGTATCTAACAATTGTTGGTAGTGACTTGCATCTGTACCTTTAAGGTTAACAAGGTCTGTTACCCATGCAAGCCATAGTGGGTCTTGACCAAATACTTGAGTACCTTTAGCTGCACCAGTTAAAATGTCATAAGTACCACCAAGAGCTGTGTAGTTCATTGGGATAGTCAACATATGGTGAAGACCAAATGGCAAGAGCAAACGTTCCAAAGTACCATACAAGAATGGTGCAAGGATTGGAGCAGTTTCTTGTGAGTTAGCAATCCAGATACCAAAGCTATTGATACCTGTTTGAACTACTGGCCAGAAGGCAGCAAGTAGAATTGCAGCGATTGCTGAACGAAGAATAACTACAAATGGTACGAAACGTTTCCCGTTGAAGAATGAAAGTGCATCAGGAAGTTTACGGAAGTTGTAGTATTTATTGTAAGCAGTTGCCCCTACAAAACCTGAGATAATCCCTACAAACACACCCATGTTCAATGCTGGAGCTTCAAGAACACTAATGAAGTAATCAGCAACTTTGATTGAACCACCAAAGAGAGTTGTGACCATAGCATCTGGATTTTTCAACATATCTCCTGATACACCAAAGATTGTACCAGTGATACGGTTAATCAAGATGAAGGCAAGACCAGCGGCGAAAGCACCACCAGCACGTTCTTTAGCCCAGCTTCCTCCAATTGCTAGGGCAAACAAAATGTGAAGGTTACCGATAACCCCCCAACCAATTTGCTCAAGAATTCCACCTGTAACTACAAGTGGTGCAAAAGTTGGGTTAATCATTACGATAGACTTACCGATTGAAATCATCAAACCAGCAGCCGGCATAACCGCGATAACCACCATCAAAGCCTTACCGAATTTTTGCCAAAACTCGAAAGACAAGACATTTTTGAATGTATCTTTCATCATTCAAATCTCCTTTATTTTTATTTAGGCAAACGTTTTACGAAAACGTTTGCACTTTCTATAATTCAATTATACCACTTTAATTTTTTTTGTAAAGGCTTTTATAAAAAAAATTAGACTTTTTTCTAAAATTTTTGTAGTAAAAAAGGAGATATTAAAACCTCCTCAAATATACTTCTATTTTATTTTAGATTTTCAGGAATCGGCGCATAGAAATTCCTGATCCGATTGAACCGATAAAAATTCCAATCACAAATAATAAGGCAATCATCAGTGGACTGAATACTTCTGGTGATATCATTGAAAGGTTCTGACCAACCAATGACTTATTAACCGATTGGTAAACCATTTTATAGACAATAAATACCAGAACTGATGGAAGTGTTGCTCCAAGTAAACCAATAAAGGCACCTTCAAGCAAGAAAGGTCCGCGGATATAGCCATTCTTAGCACCTACTAAACGCATGATTTGAATTTCACGGCTTCGTGAAATAATGGTGATACGTATAGTATTAGAAATCAAGAACACCGCAATGAAAATCAAGAGGCCCGCAATAACTAGTCCCCAGACACGAATAAATGAGGCTAACTTAAACAAGCGTTCTGTATTAGCACCACCATCTTGAACTTCTGACACACCTTCGATTTTTTTAGCCTCTTCTGCTACTGTCTTTACATCACTTGGTGTATTGGTATCAACGATATATGCATCATAGAGAGGATTGGCGTCACCATCAAAGATTTTCCAGTTATCCCCCATTGTCTCAGTTAATTTTTCGTATTGTTCTTCTTTACTTGAAAAAGTAACACTTTTAACGGTTGACATACCTTTTAAAGCATCATATACCTTATGGTAGTCGTTATTTGTAACAGTTTGACCTTCTTTTTCAATCGTCTCACTATTATCAGCTACGTCCTTACGAATGTATACCATTACTCGGACATTATTTTCAATATCTGTAGCTAGTTTAGCCGTATTAAAGATAACAGATGCAAATATTGCAACCAAGGTCAAAGTAATCATAACTGAACTGACAGCAGCTACTGTCATCCAGCCATTTCGTTTCAAACTTTTTAATGATTCAAATAAATGGCGAAAAAATCTACTAATCATCGTATCCATATTCTCCTTTAGCTTCGTCACGAACGACACGGCCATTTTCAATGGCAATGACACGGTGGCGCAAGGTATTTACAATCTGACTGTTGTGGGTAGCCATCAAGACAGTTGTACCTTGGAGATTGATGCGTTCCAACAAATTCATGATTTCCCATGAATTATCTGGGTCCAAGTTTCCTGTTGGTTCGTCCGCAATCAATACTTTAGGATTATTTACAATAGCACGCGCAATCGCAATACGCTGTTGTTCTCCCCCTGAAAGTTCATTTGGGAAAGAACGAACCTTATGCTTCAATCCAACCAAGTCTAAAACTTCCATAACACGTTTTTTGATATTACGGCGACTTTCTCCAATTACCTCCATTGCATAAGCAATATTTTCATAAACGGTTTTCTTTGGTAACAGTTTATAATCTTGGAAGACAACCCCAACACTACGACGTAGGAGAGGGACATCTTTCTTTTTAATTTTAACCAGATTAAAACCAGCAACAGATAAGCTTCCTTTTTCGATTTTTACTTCGCGATACAAAGAACGAATAAAGGTTGATTTCCCAGCTCCTGACGGACCTACGATATAGGCAAATTCTCCTGGTTGAATGCTGACCGAAACACCACGTAGGGCAGTCGTTCCGTTGTCGTATTTTTTGACGACATCTCTCATTTCAATAATTGACATGTGAGTTCCTTTCTATCTTAGCTGATTCTCCACTTGAGATAGGCATCAATAAAACCATCTAGGTCTCCATCCATAACCTTATCTACTTGTGCAACTTCAAAGCTAGTTCGATGGTCTTTTACCATAGTATAAGGCGTGAAAACATATGAACGGATTTGGCTTCCCCATGTGATTTCCTTTTTCTCACCCTTGAGGGAATCAACTTCCGCAGCTTTCTTTTCTTGCTCCATTTGATAGAGCTTAGCCTGCAACATCTTCATGGCACGATCTCTATTTCCATACTGGGTACGATCGACCGTTGACTGGACAACAGTCCCAGTAGGAATATGTGTTAAACGCACACCTGTTGAAACTTTATTGACGTTTTGTCCACCAGCTCCACCTGAACGAAAGGTATCCATCTTGATATCATCTTCACGGATTTCCACTTCAATGGTATCATCCAATTCTGGCATTACTTCTACAGATGTGAAAGAGGTATGGCGACGTTTAGCAGAGTCAAATGGTGAAATTCGCACCAAGCGGTGAACACCCATTTCTGATTTGAGAAGACCATAGGCATTAGGTCCTTCAAATGATAAGGTTACTGACTTGATACCAGCTTCATCTCCTGCTTGGTAATCTAATACTTCCACTTTAAAGCCTTTAGCATTTCCATAGCGAGTATACATACGAAGCAACATATCACCCCAGTCCTGAGCCTCAGTACCACCGGATCCTGGATGGATTTCCAAAATCGCATTATTATGGTCATAAGGTTCTGACAAGAGCAAGGTCATCTCGTAACTGGTCATCATCTTATCAAGTTCGGATAACTGCGTTACCAATTCTTCATGAACCGACTCATCTTCAGCTAAAAAGTCTAATAAAATTTCGACTTCATCCTGCAACTCTTCCATTTTGTGGAAGGTGTTGTATGTGTTTTTTAATTCATTTAATTCTTGCGACGTTTTTTGGGCCGCGATATTATCGTTCCAAAAATCAGGTTCTGTCATCTTGTTTTCCAAGATGGCAATCTCTTCCTCTAAACCTTCGAGGTCAAAGAGACCCCCTGAAAGAAGCTAATTTTTCACGATTTGCGTCAATTTTCTGACGAATTTCTGAAATGTCCATAAATACTCCTTTTTTATATCGTTTTATTATACCATAATCTATCATTTCTTTCCATCTTTTGCTCTAATCCCTTATTAAACATAAAAGGAAGCCTTTCGGCTTCCCTTCTTATAAAACTTTCGCAGAAGTACGACTAATCTCTTCCACTTGAATATTTTCAGCTTCAAATTTTTGCTTTAATGCTATCAAATCAACTGAACCATCAATTTGAACTTCGATAATCACCTTACCATCCTTACGCGGAATATTGACTGTATGAGAGATATTCAAATTTTCTTCTACAATCAAAGAAACAATTTTTCCAAGAACGCCAACTTCGTTTTCCGTAACAAAGCGCACACGAATTCCTTCTTCACCATAACCAGCAATTTCAAGAAAGGCTTGGAAAACGTCACGGTCCGTAATAACTCCGTATACTTGATGGTTATCTACTACAGGAAGAATACCAATCTTATTTTTCAACATCAGATAAGTTGCATCCTCTAGACTCGCATAGCCTGAAACAGTGACAACATCGCGAATCATGACATCTTTTACTTTTGTCTTATTTAGAAGATAATTCATCTCATAGATAGAAAGACTTGTTGCTTTTGATGGACTTGCTTGTGCAATGGTTCCCTCAGTCACCAAACCAACTAATTGATCATTTTCGATAACAGGCAAGCGGTGCAATCCTTGCTCTCTCATTAAATCTGCTGCATGAGATACTGTTGTATCTGGACTAATATAAACTACCTTGCGGGTCATAAAATCTTTAACTGCCATGAGACTTCTCCTTTTCTATTCTTATCCCTATTATACAATCTTTTTGTAAATCTATCAAACGCTTACATTTCTTTTTCAAAATTCAGAAAAGTATGAATAAGCTAGCAAAAAGAGCTCTGAAATCGAGCTCTGTGAATGAAGGTAAGAAACGTTTCATTCGATTTTTTCAATTATTAGAAATTCATCTTTCAGTGTAGATGTAGATTTGTTTGCAACCTAAATATGCCGACTAAAATAATCCACTGGAAAATATAATTGCTTCGCAATCTCTATTCACTGACTAAAAAGGTCCCCCGGACTATAATGATGATTATTTCGCAATCTTCATCTGCCAGCTAAAACAATCCACTGGATTTGATAATTGCTTCGCAATCTTCATCCGCCGACTAAAAAGGTCCCCCGGACCTTTTTAGCCACCTAGATATGCTTTTCTGACTTCTTCTGATGAAGCGAGTTCTTTTCCTGTTCCTGATAGAACGATTTTTCCTGTTTCCAGTACATAACCTCGGTCAGAGATTGCGAGTGCTTTATTGGCATTTTGTTCAATCAAGAGGACGGTTGTTCCTTGTTTCTGAATATCTTGAATGATATCAAAGATCTCTTGAATAAAGATTGGGGCAAGTCCCATTGATGGTTCATCTAAGAGAAGAAGTTTTGGTGTTGACATAAGAGCGCGTCCCATGGCAAGCATTTGTTGTTCCCCCCCTGAAAGAGTGGCTGCATCTTGGTTCTTCCGTTCTTCAAGACGAGGAAAGCGTGAGAAAACTTTTTTCAAGTTAGCTTGATTTTCTTCACGATTTTTCTTTAAGAAAGCTCCCATTTCTAGATTTTCCAAGACGGTCAAGCCAGGGAAGACGTGGCGTCCTTCTGGAACTTGTGAAAGACCACCTGCCACGATTTTTTGAGCTGGCATTTTTTGGATTTCTTGACCTAAAAATTCAATCTTTCCTGAACTCGGTCTAACCAAACCAGACAAGGTACGGAGAATGGTTGTCTTACCTGCACCATTGGCACCGATAAGGGAAACAACCTCTCCTTCATTTACTTCAAAGCTTACATCACGGACTGCTTGGATCATACCGTAATGCACAGAAAGATTATCAACTTTTAACATAGACATTAGGCTTCACCTCCTAGATAAGCTTCGATAACGCGTTTATTGGTCTTAATTTCGTCTGGAGTTCCCTGAGCAATCAAACGACCATATTCAAGTACGTAGATACGTTCTGTCACTTCCATGACCAGATTCATATCGTGTTCAATCAGCATGATCGTAATCTTAAATTCATCTTTGATACGACGAATTAACTCAGTCAATTCTGCTGTTTCCTGTGGGTTCATACCTGCTGCTGGTTCATCTAAAAAGAGAATTTTAGGTTCCGTAGCAAGGGCACGAACAATTTCCAAACGACGTTGTTGTCCGTAGGCAAGATTTTTAGCAAGCGTTTCTGCATCACCATCTAAATCAAAGATTTTAAGCAATTCCAAGGCTTTAGCCTTTAATTCTTTTTCACTCTTGTAAAAAGCTGGTAAGCGTAAAAAACTAGCAAAAACATGTTGTTTGTGATGGTTGCCAAAGGCAATCAAAACATTGTCCAAAACTGTTAAATCTTTAAAGAGACGGATATTTTGGAATGTACGTCCAAGTCCCAAAGAGGCAATCTTATAAGGTGACTTTCCATTCAAAAGGTGACCATCTAAGGTAACTGTTCCCTCACTTGGTTCATATACACCCGTCAAGAGGTTGAAAAGGGTGGTCTTACCAGCTCCGTTTGGACCGATTAGTCCAACCAGTTCCCCTTCGTTCAATTCAAGAGTCACATCTCCAACAGCTGTTAGACCGCCAAAATGTTTGGTTAACTGTTTTACTTCAAGTAATGCCATTAGTTTTGTTCCTCCTTCTTAGATTTTTTAAAGAAACGTGATAGGCTCAATTCCCATGTTCCAAGGAGTCCACCTGGTCTGAAAATCATTACCAATACCAAGGCCAAAGCGTAGATAATCATACGCACACTGGCAACATCTTGGAGAAGCATATTCAAAATTCCAAGAACAATAGCTGAAACAATGGCACCTGTAATGGAACCAAGTCCACCAAATACAACAATGATCAAAACGTTGATTGAGTTGATGAAGGTGTAATCTTTGGGTACAACTGAACCGATAAATCCTGCCTGAAGTGACCCTGCAATACTTGCAGTAATGGCACCAAAGACGAAAGCGATGATTTTAATCTTAGTCGTATTAACCCCAACTGACTCAGCAGCGATTTCATCCTCACGAACAGAGAGAGTTGAACGACCAATTGGACTACGCAAGAAGTTCAAGGTTGCAATGGTTGTAATCACGACAAAGAAGTAAACCATTTGCCAAGTTGTAAAGTTTGGAATTCCCAAGATACCTGCCGCACCATTTGTAAGGCTTCCGCCATTGATGATAAAGATACGGATAATTTCAGAAACACCTAGAGTTGCTACCGCAAGGTAGTCCCCCTTCAAGCGCAAGGTTGGAATTCCGACAAGCAAGGCAACTGCTCCTGAAAGTAAAGCCCCTATCAGCATAGCTCCAAAGAAGGCACCGTAGGTTGGTGATTTAGAACCAATAATAGCTGCTGCATAGGCACCAATCGCCATGAAACCAGCATGCCCAAGTGAAAATTGTCCTGAAAAACCAACGATTAAGTTGAGACCAACAGCCAGAATAATATTAATTCCTATTTGTTGTAAAATCTGAACATAGAATAGATTGAGTACTCCGACTGAAACCAATACACTAATCAAGCCATAGCCAGCTAACAAAAGGAGTAACCATAGAATATTAACTTTTAAATTTTCTTTCATCGTTTACACCTTCTCTTTCACATTTTTACCAAGGATACCAGCTGGGCGGACAATCAAGATCAACAACAAGATTCCATAAACAATGGCATCACGGAAGTCTGACATTCCAAAGGCTGTCGCAAAGGTTTCCAATAGACCAATTACAAATCCACCAAGCGCCGCACCAGGAATGATTCCGATACCACCAAGTACTGCGGCAACGAAAGACTTAAGACCTGGAGTAACTCCCATCAAAGGCTCAAGAGAGTTATAATAGAGGGCAATCAGAACACCTGCCGCACCCGCAAGAGCTGAACCCAAAGCAAAGGTAAAGCTGATAGTACGGTTTACATTGATCCCCATCAATTGCGCTGCATCGCTATCTACGGATACGGCACGCATGGCTTTCCCCATCTTAGTCTTTTGGACAATGACTTGTAACAAAATCATCAAAATCAAGGAAATGGCCAAGATCATTAACTGAACGTTTGTTAGGCTAACTGGTCCCAAATCATAGCGAACTGTTTGAATCGCTTGAGGGAAGGCACGGGTATTGGCACCAACCAGATAGACCATGCCATACTCCAATAGGAAGGAAACCCCAATAGCTGTAATCAAAACAGCAATACGAGTAGAGTGACGCAAAGGTCGGTAAGCAAGGAACTCAATCACGACACCAAGAATGGCTGTCGCTAACATAGCTACAATAAGAGCTACAAAGAAATTCATTTGGAAAGAATTAATCAAGAAATAACCGATAAAGGCTCCCATCATATAAATATCACCATGGGCGAAGTTGATGAGCTTGATAATTCCGTAAACCATGGTATATCCTAGGGCTAACAGCGCATAAACACTACCTAGAATCAAACCATTTACTAGTTGTTGGAGCATAAGATTCACTCTTTCTATTTATAATTTTGAGGGTTTCCCCTCATTTTTTGATAGGTTCTTAAACACCGAAACAGGGAGTGAGTCAGAGGCTCATTCCCTATTTCAACATTTTTCTATTATGGTTTTACAACTTCTGCTGCTTCAACCTTACCATTGTTCATGGTCATCATGTAAGCAGTTTTGACTGTGTTGTGGTCTGCATCAAAGCTTGTTTGACCAGTTACACCTTCAAAGTCTTTTGTTTTAGCAAGGTTATCCTTGATTTCACCAGAGTTTTTAGCACCTTTTGCTGCGTTTGCTACAAGGTGAACTGAGTCATAAGCCAAGGCTGCAAATGTTGAAGGCTCTTCGTTGTACTTAGCACGGTAAGCATCAAGGAAAGCTTTTGCTTTAGCTGAAACTTCTACAGTAGTTGAGAAGCCTGAGATAAAGTAGATGTTTGATGCTTTTTCAGCAGTTGCTTGTTGTACAAACTCTTCACCGTTGAATCCATCACCACCAACGATTGGCTTGTCAATTCCCATACCACGCGCTTGGTTTACAATCTTACCAGCCTCATTATAGTAACCAGGAACAACGATAGCATCAAAGTCTTTCCCTTTCATTTTTGTAAGGGCTGCTTGGAAGTCTGTGTCACCTGCTACGAAAGTTTCATCTGCAACGATTTCACCTTTATATGACTCGCGGAAAGATTTGGCAATCCCTTTAGCGTAGTCGCTGGCATTGTCAGTGTAAAGAACAACTTTCTTAGCTTGCAATTTATCAGAAACATAGTTTGAGATAATTTTTCCTTGGAAGCTATCTTGGAAAGTTCCGATAAAGAGGTAATCTTGACCTTTAGTCAATCCATCTTGAGTCGCACTTGGTGAAATCAATGGAACACCTGCTTTTGTAGCGTTAGCTACCGCAGCTGCAGTTGCACCAGATGTCGCAGGTCCTACGACTGCTGATACCTTAGATTGGGTTACAAGGTTAGTTGTAACTGAAGCAGCCTCTGCTGTTTCAGACTTGTTATCTTTATCGACTACTTCGATTTGTTTTCCATCGATACCACCTGCAGCATTGATTTCATCAACGGCCAATTGGGCACCTTTTTGTTCAGCTGTTCCATATGCAGCTAAAGAACCTGATTCTTCAAAGTTAAATCCGATTTTGATTGTCTTTTCATCTACTGAGTTACCAGCAGCGTTTGACGCTCCAGACTTCACTTCTCCACAGGCTGCAAGAAGTGCTACACTTGCAAGCGCCACAAACGATAGGGCAAATTTTTTCTTCATCTTTTTTGTCTCCTTATTTCTTAAATAAATAGCATGTTAAGAATATACCGAATTATCAGAAAATTGTCAACACTTTTCTTGAACTTTTTCGATGATAACGTTTTCCTCTCGATAAAGATTGCCCACAAAGGGTGTTTCCAGCTCTTGGATATGACAAACTCTGACTTTTTTTATAAACTTTTCCTTGCCCAAGCGCCCGACCAATTGCTCCACTTCTTGAGTTGGAACATAGAGTTGTAAGTAACGATGTTTCTTGGAATGATAGGTAATATCTCCATAATCCTGCAGTTTTTTGGCATCACGATTATAGTAAAGATAGATAATCAAGCCAGATCGTTTGACTTTTTCAAACATGATAAATCCTCTTTCTAAGAAATCTCTCACTATTATACCAAAAAAAGCAAACCCAGTCGAGTTTGCCTTCTTTCATCATTAATTCAATGAATTGTTGGCCATGATTTCATCAATAAAGCCATATTCAAGTGTTTCTTGGGCGCTCATCCAGTTATCTCGTTCTGCATCTGCATGGACTTTTTCGATTGACTGACCTGAATTTTCAGCCAATATTTTTTCCAAGATGTTACGAGTTTTAAGCAAGTGTTCTGCAGCGATCGCCATATCAGTTTGTTGGGTACCACCACCTGTACCACCCATCGGTTGGTGGATCATATACTCTGCATTTGGAAGCATGAAACGTTTACCTTTTGCTCCACTTGACGCGATGACAGTCCCCATAGATGCAGCCATCCCCATAACGATAGTTTGGACATCTGCCTTGATAAAGTTCATGGTATCAACGATTGCCAAACCAGCTGAAACAGAACCACCAGGTGTATTGACATAAAGGTAAATATCTTTTGTACTATCTTGGGCATCTAAGAAAAGCAATTGGGCAATAACAGAGTTAGCCATATTGTCTTCAACGGGACCTGTCAGCATAATGATGCGGTCTTTGAGAAGACGTGAGTAAATATCGTAGGAACGTTCTCCACGGCTTGTTTGTTCAATAACTACAGGAATCATTTATTTCTCCTTTTGAGTTTTAATTTTGTTGGTCAAATGACTGAAGATAAGACTATTATAATATCTTGGTCAAAAAAGGTCAAATTTTTGCTCTGTTTTCATTAGACAGAAACAAAAATTCAACCTCCTTTCGTGACTGGAGCTTCTTTTCCAAGTCATTCTTCTTTTCGATCTTATTTCGTACCGAACAAGCGGTCTCCAGCATCTCCAAGACCTGGAACGATATAACCGTGTTCGTTCAAACGTTCATCCAAGGCTGCTGTAAAGATTTCTACATCTGGATGAGCTTCTTGAAGAGCTTTTACACCTTCTGGTGCTGATACAAGGCAGACAAATTTGATATTTGATGCGCCACGTTTTTTAAGAGAATCAACAGCCAAGATTGCTGAACCACCTGTTGCCAACATTGGGTCTACCACAAAAATTTGACGTTGGTCAATATCTTCAGGCAATTTCACCAAGTACTCAACTGGTTGAAGCGTTTCTTCATCACGGTACATACCGATGTGGCCAACTTTAGCAGCTGGAACCAAGCTCAAAAGTCCATCAACCATCCCGATACCTGCACGCAAGATTGGAACGATAGCCAATTTCTTACCTGCCAATTGTTTTTGAACTGTTTTTGTGATTGGTGTTTCGATTTCCACATCTTCTAGTGGAAGATCACGAAGTACTTCATATCCCATCAACATTGCAATCTCATCTACTAGCTCACGGAAAGCTTTTGTAGAAGTATCTGTACGACGTAAGATTGACAATTTGTGTTGAATCAGTGGATGATTAATAACTTCAATTTTTCCCATTTTTGGAATTCCTTCTTTCAATTTATTCTTCTTATTATACCAAAAAACGGTTTAAAAATCTTTCTAAACCATTTATTTTTGATAATTTTTCACATTAAATCAGCCTCTTTAAGAGCTGTCTGTACTGTCTCAAGTGGTAAATGAGTCAATTCTGTTCCCTTTTCTTGATAAAGGTATTGGGCGTAGTCGTCCATTCGGTACTGGTTGATATAAACCACACGCTTACAACCGACCTGAAGCAATTGTTTGGTACAATTCAGACAAGGAAAATGGGTTACATAGGCTGTAAAGCCTTTAGGAACACCACGTTCTGCACCTTGAAGGATAGCATTGACCTCAGCGTGAAGGGTGCGAACACAGTGGCCTTCAATGACCAGACATTCGTGATCAATACAATGCTCGGTACCTGACACCGAACCATTGTATCCAGTGGAAATTACCTTATTATCCTTAACCAGAATCGCACCCACTTTGGCACGTTTACAAGTGGAACGATTGGCAATTAGTAAGGCTTGGGCTGCAAAATACTCATCCCATGCTAGTCTTTTTTCAGTCATATCTCTTCTCCTTTTTCTCTATTTTTTAAAAAATGGTAACCGTAAATCCGCAATCTTTTCAGCAGGTACCTTCATGCCATCCTTGATCCATTTTAAAAGGACTGAGACGATGGCTGAACTCCAGAAGGAATGAAGATAAGAGCTGACACCTTTTGATTTCCCATGGTATTTTTCTAGAAATTCCTGCATAGCTTGGATAAAGATTTTTTCCAGATGGTAATCCAAGGCCAGTTGAATCACTCTGGCTTCCTTTCTTGCTTCTCGGAAAAGGTGAACCCAGACCAGATAAAGGTCTGTCTTTAAATCATAATGATGCAACTGTTCCATAATATTGTGGACAGTTCGTTTAAAGACGCTTTCTAAAATCTCCTCTTTAGAATCATAATTGCGATAAAAAGCCGCACGCGAAACGCCTGCACGTTTGACCAATTCAGAAATACTAATCTTGGTCAAGTCCTTTTTTTCCAAGAGCTGCAAGAGGGCTGTTTCGATGGCTTCTCTAGTTAATAAATTGGATTCTTGGTTTGATTTTCTGAGATTTTCAAGAGATTTTTCAGAGATTCTACGTTCAGACATAACATTTTCTTTCTACTTGTCACAACAGACAGATAAGGCTTTTGTTTCAAGGGTTTTCATGATATAATTGTAAAAAAAGACAGAACCTTTGTCAATGTATAACTGACAAAGATGGAGAATTTCTATGACTTGGAAGATTATTGCTGACTCTGGTTGTGATTATCGTCAACTGGCAACACCAGCTATTGACACGACCTTTGTAAGTGTCCCCTTAACCATTCAAGTAGCTGATCAGGTCTTTGTTGATGATGCCAATCTTGACATTGACCAAATGATGGAAACCATGTATGCAACTGCAGAAGCTTCAAAATCAGCTTGTCCAAGCCCAGATGATTATTTGCGAGCATTTGAAGGAGCCAAAAACATTTTCCTAGTAACCATCACTGGTACTCTTTCTGGCAGCCACAATAGTGCTCAACTAGCAAAAAATATTTATCTGGAAGAACATCCTGACACTAAGATTCATGTGATTGATAGTTTGTCTGCTGGTGGGGAAGTTGACTTGCTCGTAGAAAAATTGAATGACTTGATTGACCAGGGCTTATCTTTTGAAGAAGTGGTTGAAGCTATCACTGCCTATCAAGAAAAAACCAAGTTACTTTTTGTCCTAGCCAAAGTCGATAACTTGGTGAAGAACGGCCGTTTGAGCAAGCTTATCGGTACGGTCGTTGGCCTTCTAAATATCCGTATGGTCGGAGAAGCTAGTGAAACTGGAACTCTCGAATTGCTACAAAAAGCACGAGGACCAAAGAAATCAGTTCAAGCTGCCTATGAAGAATTAGTCAAGGCTGGATATGCTGGTGGCCGTATTGTCATGGCTCAACGCAATAACGAGAAATGTTGCCAACAGCTTTCAGAGCGAATCCATGAAACCTTCCCACAGGCGGATATTAAAATTCTCCCAACATCTGGTCTCTGCAGTTTTTATGCGGAAGATGGCGGTTTGCTGATGGGATATGAAATTGATTAATTGCATTCTTGACAAGAGGTGACCATCATCTCTTGTTTTTTGTGGTACAATAGAGCTATGAAACATTTTGATACTATTGTCATTGGTGGAGGTCCTGCTGGTATGATGGCTACGATTTCCAGTAGCTTTTATGGACAGAAAACCCTCCTCATCGAAAAAAATCGGAAACTTGGAAAAAAATTAGCTGGGACTGGTGGGGGACGCTGCAATGTGACCAACAATGGTAGCTTGGACGACCTACTAGCTGGCATCCCTGGAAATGGGCGCTTTCTCTACAGTGTCTTCTCCCAATTTGATAACCATGATATCATCAACTTTTTTACTGAAAATGGTGTTAAACTTAAGGTCGAAGACCACGGCCGCGTCTTTCCGGCTAGTGACAAGTCTCGTACCATTATTGAAGCCTTGGAAAAGAAAATCGCTGAGCTAGGCGGACAAGTTCTCACTCAAACAGAAATTGTTTCGGTTAAAAAGGTAGAAAATCAGTTTATCCTTAAATCCACAGACCAAACATTCACTTGTGAGAAACTCATTGTCACAACTGGTGGGAAATCCTATCCTTCTACTGGTTCGACTGGTTTTGGTCACGAGATTGCCCGTCATTTTAAACACACCATTACCGAGCTTGAGGCTGCTGAAAGTCCTTTGTTGACAGATTTTCCACACAAGGTCTTGCAGGGTATTTCACTGGACGATGTGACCCTAAGCTATGGTAAGCATGTCATCACTCATGATTTGCTCTTTACCCACTTTGGTTTGTCAGGCCCTGCTGCCCTGCGTATGTCTAGTTTTGTCAAGGGTGGGGAGGTTCTCTCACTAGATGTTTTGCCTCAACTTTCTGAGAAGGACTTGGCTGCATTTCTAGAAGAGAATCGGGAAAAATCCTTGAAAAATGCTTCAAAAAACTTGTTTCCAGAACGCTTGGCAGAATTTTTTGTGCAAGGCTATCCTGACAAAGTCAAACAACTGACTGAAAAGGAACGCGAACAACTGCTCCAGTCTATCAAAAATCTCAAAATCCCTGTAACTGGTAAAATGTCTCTTGCCAAGTCATTTGTTACCAAGGGTGGCGTCAGTCTCAAGGAAATCAATCCTAAAACTCTAGAAAGTAAGCTGGTCCCTGGCCTCCACTTTGCGGGCGAGGTACTGGATATCAATGCTCACACAGGTGGCTTTAACATCACTTCTGCCCTCTGCAGTGGTTGGGTGGCAGGAAGTCTGCATTACGATTAAAAACTCTAAAGTTGAAAAATCGGAAGATCACTCCTCCGATTTTATTTTGTCTGAGTTTGGACATAATGAAAAATCACATCTGATGTGTACTGGGCTGTTCCAGAACCAAACTTGTCAATGTTTTCCTTAAACTCTGGGTTATAGACGTAGCCTTTTCCGATATGACTGAATACTTCAATTGAGCAGTCAAATCCATAGGTACGAATGGCTTGCAAGAGATTGGCTGCTTGCTCTTGGTTCTCAGTTGCTTTTACGGGCAGACCAGCTTGAAGATTGTGTGCCAATGCTTGAAAGACTTGGTTGAAGGCAGCCGTAGCTTCGTCTTCGTGACCTTTTTGGCGCTCGAGCGCTTGGTCCATCACTTCTTGTCCATATTTCTCTACCGCCTCTTGGTGGTATTTTTGATGGTCTTGGTAGTTAAATCCAGCAAATTTCTCTTGAATGCTCATTTCTCTTTCTCCTTTTTGTTCTTGAATGGTTTTTTGCAAGGTTGAAATCAAGGTATCCAGATGTTGCCTTTCTCTGGTCAAATAGTCCAACTGTCTAGTCAAGTGGGGCAATAAATCAGTCCTTTCTTCCTTTAATAGCTCTGCTATTTTTTCTAAAGAAAAACCTAGATATTTGTAGTAAAGAATGACCTGAAGGCGTTCCAAATCCTCCTGACTGTAGGTTCGATAGCCGTTTTCCGACTTTAAAGGAACCAAAAGTCCTATCTTATCGTAGTGGTGCAGGGTCTTGACAGAGACACCTGAAAGCTGCGCAGCTTCTTTTATATGGTACATGATTTCCTCCTTACATTGATAGTATAACCCCTCCCCTCAGGTCAGAGTCAAGCGTTTTTACGAAATTTTTTACTTTATCATAACATGAAAATGGTTTTCTTGACAGACCTTAGAAAACATGATAGGATAGTCAAGTCTATCAATCAAAAGAAAGGCTCATCTTGAGTACTGATGAGGCTATTTGCCAAGGGCAGTAGCTTTTTCTTTTGGAACACTAATTTTAGGAGTTTAACTATGTCTGAAAAATCGCAATGGGGTTCTAAACTGGGCTTTATCCTAGCATCTGCTGGTTCAGCCATCGGACTTGGTGCCGTTTGGAAATTCCCCTACATGACTGCTGCTAACGGTGGAGGAGGCTTTTTACTGGTCTTTCTCATTTCCACTATTTTAATCGGTTTCCCCCTTTTGCTAGCTGAGTTTGCCCTCGGCCGAAGTGCTGGTGTTTCAGCTATCAAAACCTTTGGAAAACTCGGCAAGAATAGCAATTATAACTTTATCGGTTGGATTGGTGCCTTTGCCCTCTTTATCCTTTTATCGTTTTACAGTGTTATTGGGGGCTGGATTTTAGTCTATCTAGGCATTGAGTTTGGAAAATTGTTCCAACTTGGTGGAACGGGTGATTATGCTCAGTTATTTACTTCAATCATTTCAAATCCAGCCATTGCTCTAGGAGCTCAAGCGGCCTTTATCTTATTGAACATCTTTATTGTATCACGTGGTGTTCAAAAAGGGATTGAAAGAGCATCGAAAGTCATGATGCCTCTGCTCTTTATCATCTTTGTCGTCATCATCGGACGCTCTCTCAGTTTGCCAAATGCCATGGAAGGGGTTCTTTACTTCCTCAAACCAGACTTTTCAAAACTGACGAGTGCTGGTCTCCTCTATGCTCTGGGACAATCTTTCTTTGCCCTCTCACTAGGGGTTACAGCCATGCTGACCTATGCTTCTTACTTGGATAAGAAAACCAATCTGGTCCAGTCAGGAATTTCTATTGTAGCCATGAACATCTCGGTATCCATCATGGCGGGTCTAGCCATTTTCCCAGCCATGTCAGCCTTCAATATCCAATCTGAAGGAGGACCGAGCCTGCTCTTTATCGTCTTGCCTCAACTCTTTGACAAGATGCCTTTTGGAACCATTTTCTACATCCTCTTCCTCTTGCTCTTCCTCTTTGCGACAGTCACTTCTTCTGTCGTTATGCTGGAAATCAATGTGGGCAATATCACCAATCAGGACAACAGCAAACGTGCCAAATGGAGTGCCATTTTAGGAATCTTGACCTTTGTCTTTGGAATTCCTTCAGCCCTATCTTACGGTGTCATGGCGGATGTTCACATCTTTGGGAAGACCTTCTTTGACGCTATGGACTTCTTGGTCTCCAATCTCCTTATGCCATTTGGAGCTATCTGCCTTTCACTCTTTACAGGCTATATCTTTAAAAAGGCTCTTGCAATGGAGGAACTCCATCTCGATGAAACAGCATGGAAACAGGGACTGTTCCAAGTCTGGCTCTTCCTTCTTCGTTTCATCATTCCAATCATCATCATCGTGGTTTTCATCGCCCAATTTATGTAATCAAAAAGGACTTGAGTAATAAACTCAAGCCCTTTCTTTTTTATGGATGGCTAACAATCAATTCCAAATCTTGTCCTTCCAAGGTCCAAGCTTCTACATCACTTGGTAGGATAAAGTGGCTACCTTTTTGAATTGGATAGTTTTTCCCGTCAACAGTAAGCTGACCTTGACCAGCTAAGACACTGAATAAGCTGTAGTCAGCTGTCTTTTCGAAGTCAACTTTTCCAGTAATTTCCCACTTGTAAACTGCAAAGAAATCATTGGATACAAGGAGAGTGGAACGCAAATCATCTGCTTTAACAGTTACAGGACGGCTATTTGCAGGCTCACCAATGTTCAAGACATCAATGGATTTTTCAAGGTGAAGTTCACGCAAGTTACCATTATCATCCTTACGGTCAAAGTCATAGACACGATAGGTGGTGTCACTAGACTGCTGGGTTTCAAGAATCAAGATGCCTGCTCCGATAGCATGCATGGTGCCACTTGGAACATAGAAGAAATCTCCAGCCTTAACAGGTACTTTGGTAAGCAAGGCATCCCAGTTCTTGTCCTCAATTTGCTGGCGGAGTTCTTCTTTTGACTTGGCATTGTGACCATAGATAATCTCTGAACCTTCATCCGCAGCGATGATGTACCAGCATTCTGTTTTTCCAAGTTCGCCTTCATGCTCGAGTCCGTAAGCATCGTCTGGATGAACTTGAACACTGAGCCAGTCGTTAGCATCCAGAATCTTAGTCAACAGTGGAAATACAGGTTCTGGACGATTGCCAAACAATTCACGGTGCTCTGCATATAAAGTAGCAAGATCTGTTCCCTCGTAGCGACCATTGGCAACTTTAGAGACACCATTTGGATGGGCTGAGATGGCCCAATATTCTCCGATTTTTTCACTTGGGATGTCGTAGCCAAACTCATCACGTAGCTTGGTACCACCCCAGATTTTTTCTTGCATAACTGATTGTAAAAATAATGGTTCTGACATGTCGATCTCCTGTCTGATTTTTCTCCCCTCATTATAGCAAAAAAAGAGTTCCAGTTGAACTCTTTTTCACATCTTATAAAGTAGGGAGAAGATTTTATAAAAATAGTGAATAAATGTGATCTACTCAATGATTGCACCATTGCTGGCAATGACATCCTTGTACCAGTAGAAGGATTTCTTCTTGCTACGTTTGAGGCTTCCATGACCAGCATTATCTCGATCCACATAGATAAAGCCATAGCGCTTGTTCATTTCGCCTGTTCCAGCTGAAACCAGATCGATACAGCCCCAAGTCGTATAACCAAGCAAGTCAACTCCATCTTGGTAAATGGCATCTCGCATAGCCTTGATGTGAGCTTCTAAGTAAGCAATCCGATAGTCATCTGCTACATAACCATTTTCATCCGGTGTATCCATAGCACCGAGTCCATTTTCTACGATGAACATAGGCTTTTGGTAACGATCCCAGATGGCATTGAGGGTGATGCGAAGGCCAAGTGGGTCAATCTGCCATCCCCATTCTGAGGATTCAAGATAAGGATTTTTGAGAGAGGCAAAAACATTTCCAGCAGTTAATTCTTTAACTTCTGGATCACCTGACGCCACTCGACTTGCATAGTAAGAGAAGGAAACAAAGTCAACAGTATTGTTCTTCAACAAGTCCAGATCCTCAGCCGTCATTTGAATCTCAATCCCCTCACGCTCCCACTGCTTCTTGGCATAGTTTGGGTATTCCCCACGCGCTTGAACATCAATGAAGAAGTAACTCTTGCGGTCTTCCTCCATGGCTGCCCAGTAGTCTCTCGGATGGGCTGTGTTAGGATAGTATTGCCCTGCTGCCAACATACATCCCACCTTGTTTTCTGGGTCAATTTCGTGGGCAATTTTCGTCGCAAGGGCTGAAGCTACTAGCTCATGGTGGGCAGCCTGATATTTAACCTGTTCTTGATTTTCTCCTTCTTCAAAACAGAGTCCAGCTCCCATAAAGGGTGCATGGAGAATCATGTTGATTTCATTGAAGGTTAGCCAGAATTTGACCAAGCCCTTATAGCGGGTAAAGAGTGTGCGACAAAGTTTTTCATAGAAGTCTAACATCCGACGATTGCGCCAACCACCGTATTCTTCAATCAAGTGCATAGGACAGTCGAAATGCGTAATGGTAACCAGAGGTTGGATTCCATACTTATAACATTCCTTAAACAAGTCCTCATAAAAGGCTAGACCAGCTTCATTTGGCACTGTTTCGTCGCCCTTAGGAAAAATCCGAGTCCAAGCAATGGAAAGTCGATAAGTCTTAAAGCCCATCTCTGCAAAAAGAGCAATATCTTCCTTGTAATGATGGTACATATCAATGGCTTCTTTGGCTGGGTAAAAATAGTCCTCCTCAAACGAAAACATCTTTTTCTGACCTGTGATAATGGCTTCACGATCTGGTCCAATGGGTACCACATCAACGTTAGCTAAACCACGCCCATCGAGATTATAAGCACCCTCACATTGATTAGCTGCCGTAGCACCACCCCAGAGGAAGCCCTCTGGAAATTGTAGTATTTCTGTCATCACTTTACCTCACTTGATTTGCTAGTTCTATTATACTAAAAAGGGGACAAAAAGTTTGGAACTATCTGGGTAATGATGTCCTGAGCTTGCTCAAATGTACGAAAAAAAGACTGAAACCAGTCTTCTTTTTAAATCAAAGCTGTAATAGCTGTCACTAGGCCAAAAACGATACCTGGTGCATTGGCAGCAGCAAGGGGGATATCTCTTTCTTTTTTGAAAAGACCGTAGTAAACCCAGAGACTACAGTTGATGGCAGCAACCAAGGGCTGGATGAAATTTCCTTTTTGACCAGCCAGATTGTTCATGATTTGTGGGAAGTAAGACACATACATCATAACAGACATAAAGGTCGCTACCCAACCTAAAATTTTCATTTGTTTTTCAGACATTTTCAAAACCTCTTTCATTTTTACTGAATCTTATTTTAAAATATTCTTTCAAAACAATCAAGTCTTTAAAACTTTTGTTATAAAGATATAAACTATCACAATCTTGTTATAAGAAAGAGGGAACAGAAAAAAGACCGAATTGCTCCGTTCTGTTTACTCAATCAAATATTAGAAAATGAATACTCCTTTTCAATGAATCGATTGATTGATGGTAAATAAGCCGTTAGAAATTATTGACAGTATCGAAATTTTCTAGTAAAATGAATTTTGTTAATACCTAAATGGTGTGTAGTTTTCTATCAACATAGTCAGGAGAAAAGGAACTTATGCTAAAAAAATTTAATGAATTGTCACTGAAAGATAAGGCTTATCTAATTGGCGGTTTGAGCTTATTAGTCATTGTGATCTCATTTGGTCTACTCAATCGTCAAACAGTAACTGTCAGTCTTGTCTTTACACAACTATCTGCTCCCTTGATTTTGGTGATTTTTACTTGTCTAGTAATCGGGATCATTGCTGGTAGTGCTATTGGTATTAGCTATCACCATAACAAGACTCAAGATCTGAGAAGCCGCATTGCTGAAGCAGAAGCGACTATCAATATAAAAGACAGGGAGCTTGTCCAGTACGAGGAACAGGTGCAACAATTAAAACAGGAAGCCAAACAATAAGTGTAGAAATCATAACCACCCGTGAAAACGGGTGGTTTTTTGTCTCGCACCTAACGGAGCGAGACGGACTGAAAGTCGCATAAATACAAAAAAGATCGAATTGCTCCGATCTTTTTAAGTTTCACTCCAAGAATGTTTAGATAAAAAATTTGATAATAGAATTACCTACTTCATACGATAAAAATCAATCACTAGACCAGCAGGCCCTTTAACTAATAAGGACTCTGTTCCCCAATCGGTTACAGTTGGTCCGTTTAAAACCTGGATACCAAGTTCTTTCAACCGTTGGTAATTCTGGTCTACATCCTCAACCTCGATATGAAGAATGATTCCTGACTGAAAATCTTCCAAAGGAATCAAATGATTGGCTCTATAATATTTGTAGTGGGTAAATCCCCTATAGATATTATGGAGCCTATTTTTGTGTAGAAAAAAAGTCCCATAAGATCTATAATGAAAAGCGACGAAACAACTCATTAGAAAGAATCATA
>NZ_JASHHB010000012.1:0-47538 GCF_047460035.1 Streptococcus mitis
CTCAGAGTTAAGTGACGATAGCCTAGGAGATACACCTGTACCCATGCCGAACACAGAAGTTAAGCCCTAGAACGCCGGAAGTAGTTGGGGGTTGCCCCCTGTGAGATATGGAAGTCGCTTAGCTTTAGGGAGTTTAGCTCAGCTGGGAGAGCATCTGCCTTACAAGCAGAGGGTCAGCGGTTCGATCCCGTTAACTCCCATTTAAGCGGGTGTAGTTTAGTGGTAAAACTACAGCCTTCCAAGCTGTTGTCGCGAGTTCGATTCTCGTCACCCGCTTTGAACTTTGTTCAATTACCAAGTTTTTTAACTTGGGCGCGTAGCTCAGGTGGTTAGAGCGCACGCCTGATAAGCGTGAGGTCGGTGGTTCGAGTCCACTCGTGCCCATAAAGTTTGGTCCGTTGGTCAAGGGGTTAAGACACCGCCTTTTCACGGCGGTAACACGGGTTCGAATCCCGTACGGACTATTTTGGAGGATTACCCAAGTCCGGCTGAAGGGAACGGTCTTGAAAACCGTCAGGCGTGTAAAAGCGTGCGTGGGTTCGAATCCCACATCCTCCTTTTCTATTAACGCGGGATGGAGCAGCTCGGTAGCTCGTCGGGCTCATAACCCGAAGGTCGTAGGTTCAAATCCTGCTCCCGCAATAAGGCTCGGTAGCTCAGTTGGTAGAGCAATGGATTGAAGCTCCATGTGTCGGCGGTTCGATTCCGTCTCGCGCCATTTATATATTTTGGAAGGGTAGCGAAGAGGCTAAACGCGGCGGACTGTAAATCCGCTCCTTCGGGTTCGGGGGTTCGAATCCCTCCCCTTCCATTTTACGGGCATAGTTTAAAGGTAGAACTAAGGTCTCCAAAACCTTCAGTGTGGGTTCAATTCCTACTGCCCGTGTTAATAGAATTATGGCGGGTGTGGTGAAGTGGTTAACACACCAGATTGTGGCTCTGGCATGCGTGGGTTCGATCCCCATCACTCGCCTATTTTATATTATTGGGGTATAGCCAAGCGGTAAGGCAAGGGACTTTGACTCCCTCATGCGTTGGTTCGAATCCAGCTACCCCAGTTACTATTTGCCGGCGTGGCGGAATTGGCAGACGCGCTGGACTCAAAATCCAGTGTCCGCAAGGACGTGCCGGTTCGACCCCGGCCGCCGGTATAGTATTAAAGACAAGGTTTTCGGACCTTGTCTTTTTCTTTTATTTGTTGAATTTGTAACGCTGAGTTACTTAAAATTACTAGTTTTATAACAAATCATCTAATTTATCCGCTAATTTTTGTTGCTTGCTTGGATACAAATGAGAGTATGTATCTATTGTTGTAGTTATAGAAGCATGTCCTAATCTTTCTTTTACGACAAGATAATCTTCTCCTTGGTTTATTAGTAGGGAAGCATGTGAATGCCTGAAGTCATGAATTCTTATTTTTTTTAAAGAACTATCTCTTTGTAATATTTTTTTATATTGTTTTTCGATTGAATCCTTAGTTATCGTAATCGGGCTATTTTGAAATATCTGTAGATCATCTAGGTTGGTTGTAAATTCTTTTAATCTTTCATGCTGTGTTTGCCTCCATTCTTCTAGTGTCTCCACTAGTTTGGTGTTCATGATGATTCTTCGGGTTCCAGCTTTTGTCTTTGTACTACTAATGTGTTCTTCACCTTTTTTAACGTATATTGATTTACTTACATGGATTGTATTTGTAGAAAACTCTATGTCCTTCCACGTTAGAGCAAGAGCTTCTCCGAGTCTTAGACCAGTAAAAAATAGAACTGTGAATAGTAATTTTATATTGTATTCATCGTTGCTAAATAGTGTTAAGAAATGCTTAAATTCTTTTACTGTCCAGAAATTTAATTTTACTTTTTCTATGGGTAATTTTTTCAGTAATCCTACGGGATGTTCCTTGTAAAATCCCTTTCTTAATCCAACATCCAGAATTTTCTTTAGTAAAATTATAATTTTATTAATAGTGTTTGGACTTAGCTTCTTTTCTGAGTTTTGAGTATTTTTATCTCTTAGATGTTCTCTGAATTGATAGATATCTTCATAAGTTAATTTAGCTACATCATCAACTTTTTCAAAATAGTTTTTTATATGCCTGTTATAGTTGTTTTCTTGTGTATCTATATAGCTTTGTTTTCTGTTGTTTATTCTATCCTCTTCTTTTAAGAGATCATAAAGGATATCAATTGATATTTTTGAGTTGAAACTTTTTTCTTTAAGTTCGACACTTCGTAAGTATTGTTCGGCCTCCAATGCTTCTTTTTTAGTTTTGAATCCTTTTCTTACAATTCTACGTTGTTTTAGAGATATTGGATTTATACCATTGGAAACATCAACAATCCAAGTTCCGTCTCTACTTTTACGTAAAGCCATAAGCTACGCTTCTTTCTGGAGTTCAATTCCTAATAGTTCTTCTGCGACACTGGCTGGAATTGTACCAATCCTTTTGTTATCGTAGATGTTAAAACCACGATTCACTAATAGTAATTTGCCGGTATGGATAATCTTTCTTGCAGTTCCTGGAGCAAATCCAAGTTCGATAAGGTCATCTTTTGTTACAGTTTTAATCATGTGATCTCCTTTTCTAATTAGATTAACTAAGGGGAGGATTAACTCCCCTTGTATTTTACTTATTTTTGTTTTACATCTACTAAATGGATAGCATCAGCCTTGTAATACATTGTCGTGCTAATCATAGTAGCTTGTAAATTGTCAAATGTAACTGGTACTTCATCCATTGCTTGGATATAGTCATTATCAACCAAGGCATCTGGATTGTCTACTGAGACTTGGGTTGATTTCTTTTTGAATTGTCCATCCTTGATTGTTACATTGTATTTCCAACCAATGATTTTATCGGTATTAAAACGTCTTTCGCTACCATCTCGGTTTTTGATAATTTCTCCGTTTGCATCTGCTCGGACTTCCGTTTCAAATTTTGGAATGACTTCATCCAATTCAAATTTTGTTCCAATGTTATTAAAATTCCAGTCATTTTGTGAAAGCATTTTTGCCATAGTTAATTTCTCCTTTTAATATTTTCTTTGATTGTAGGGATCAAATCCTCTCGTTTAAAGAGTATTGCTCTTTCTATTAATCCACTTGCTAAATCTGGTGGATATTCCATATTGTTGAGTGCGAGATAGTTAGCTTTCTCATACTCATGCAGTAAGTTATTGTCGTATAGAAATTTATACGCTTTTAGAATAGCTCCTGAACCTTTATAGGTAAACCATTCTAATTTTTGTTCTAGTTCTGTTTTTGATTTTGAAATAATGATAGAGACGGGTTTTGAATGGCCTAAAAACTTTTCCCAAGATCTCAAAGGTTTTGAGAAATAGCTATCACTATAGAACCTCACTTTTTCTTTGAGATATCCCTTGGTAAAGTTGAGAAGATCTATTTCTGAATGCAACCATTCTTGAATGAAGTAGTGAGCTTTTTCTTTCCTAAGTTCTAACTCAGTTCTTATCCAATTTTCTATATACCGCTTGCTGATACCGAGCTTCTCAGCTCGTTCTAAGCGTTTATCGTAAATTCTAAGTCTTTCGTCATCATTGGGTTTTCTCAAATATAAGGTCTGGCCGATTGTTTCATCTCCGTAGGTATTGTAGTAGGTGCTTTTTCCATATATAAAGCGTTTCTTCTGACAAATCTTTAGAAGCTGATTAGGAGTGAAATAGGGTGTTTCATTAAAATCATCTATTGCAATATCAATTCGTCTTACTGAAAAATGATTGTAATTGTAGTAGAGGTTGTTCAAAAACTGTCTTTCGGACAGACTATTTGGATCTAATACCATATCTCTATAGAACTCGAGTGCCTGTCCTGACATGACAAGCATGTAGGACGACTCTTTCGCTCCATAGTAGATACGGATATTCCCATAATGAAGCTGGCTATCATAGTTATAGTATTTAAGGCTCCCTTTATTCTCAATAAATAGGTCATAGTCAAGAAATAGAATGTCTTCGATTATTTCTCTTGGCGAAAATTCAGTCTTATCAAACTGAATTTGAATCCAGTCAAATACAGAACGTAAATGTTCATTTTTTGCCATAGATTTTGATTCAACTTTTTGCTTAATTTTGCCACCCTTAAAATCTCCGAAACCCTTGGAAATACTGAATTCTTTCGATGGTACACCTAACTTGCAGAGGGTGGTGTTACTACACACCCTATCGGTCAAAAATGGTCCGTCCGCATCTACGCTCATTTTCGGCTTTCTGCCTCATGGCTCAGCCGAAAACTCGCTATTAGCCGAACCTATTTTTTGACCTCTTGTTAACAAACCCTAGTAAGCCGGTTTGCATCGACTCTTCAATATCTTGGATTTTCTTTTTTAGGTTGGAATTCTCAATTTTTATCAGTCGCATTTCTCGCTTAAATTCCTGTTTTAAGGCGCTCAGTTCATCGTAGAGCTCATCTATTACTTGGTTTAGGGATTCATGTTCATTGTCTGCTAGACTCCCAAATACGGCTTGTATAGCCTCTTTTAGACCTATTTCAAGTTTTAGTTTAGCTAACTTTTGAAATTGTCTAAGGTCTTCGTCTGTAAAATCATAGGCAACTGTATAACTTAATTGATGAGTTCTGGGATTTCTACTGATAGGAACTTTAATTTTCTTAAATTCCTTGCCACTTATCTCTTTAATCAGTTGAATCCAATTTTTAAGAGTAGAGGTAGAGTTTAGGCCAGAAATTTGATTGACTAACTCTTTATTGGTCATCTTTTTGTGAAACCTCCGAAATTTTCTTGTGCAACTGAAGAGTTTTCTGTGGTATAATTGTTACATAATATGTTTTGATCTTGGAACGAACGGCACATTTGTTTCAAGATTTTTTATTTTGTCGAATCCTACCTCCTTTATTAAAATTTTTTAAATCGACTACTAGTTACATACGCTTTTACCTCCTTTTATGCTATAATATTCTCAATGGAATATTCAATCTCAAAATAAATATTCCTTATGGAATAATTCTATTTTATACCGTTTAGAATATTTTGTCAAGCTAAAATATACGAATAAGAATATCTATAGGAGAATTATGTATACAGAGGATTATAAATTTTCAGAGAGGTTAAAAACTCTCAGAAAATCAAAAAAGTTAACTCAAGTACAAATATCGGAATTAATTGGAGTTCAACAAGGGACATATTCTCGGTGGGAGAATGGAACGTTAGAACCAGGATTAGAATTCGTTGTGAAATTAGCAAATATCTTTGGGACTACTACAGATTATTTGCTGGGACAAAAACCTTATTCAATTATCAGTAGTTTACCTCTAGAACAATTAGATCTTACCAATATTGCAAACTTTTCAAAGGATGAGTTTGATATTTTGAAACATTCAATAGCAGTTTCGGTGGCAAGAAATAAAATAAAGGCAACAGAACTAAAAGATAGAGTTATAGAAAAAAATCAGTTGTCAGAAAAAGATGCAGAACTTTTGAATAAGATTTTTGAAGAAGTTAAAACTTATTGGGAAAATTAGGAGGACGCTAGTCTTCAAAATTCCCTCCCAAAATGTGTCCAAAATATTGACAGAATTCTAGCTTTTCATTATAGTTCTTATGGAACTTTTTTTCTACAACAAAATAGGCTCCATAATATCCATAGGGGATTTACCCACTACAAATAGTATAGAGCCGGTTTTATTAATGTCCTGCATTTCCTAATAAGTTAACCATGACAACACCAATGATAATCAAAATTAAACCGATAATGCTATAAACATTTAGTGTTTCTTTGAAAATCATTACTGCGATAGAGGCTATCAAAACTAAACCGACAGCTGACCATGTTGCATAAGCTATTCCTACAGGAATTTTTTGCATTGCTAGTGATAAGAAATAGAAACAAACGCCATAGCTAAGTAGGGCAGAAACGGTTGGAATAGGCTTTGTAAAACCGTCTGATAATTTCAAAAGGTTAGTTCCCAATATCTCTCCTACAATGGCGATAAAAAGATAAAAGTATGACATGTCTTTAACCTCCTATATGTCATGTTTTTGCTCTAAGAGCTATTATAGCTATCCGTTTTTTATAAATCTTGGCACAAGTCATGAGAATTTGTAGTAAAACTGTGGCAGACACTTTTTCAGAACCAATAGCTGATAAGTTTATTATATCATAAAATAAATTTTAAAAAAAGTCTTGATTTATTTCAATGTCTTGCGTGGTCTCGATTTTACTGGTAAAATTACTTTTAAGAACTTTAAAAAAGAGGTTTCTATATTTGACAAAACAATGACTTGTTGTCCCGAATGTGGGCATCCTTTGGAGAAAAAATTTTTAAAAGATGAGGGAGATATTCCTTATTGTTCACAATGTGCGAGTTTTCGTTTTCCAGTCTTTAATACAGCAATTAGTGCGATTTTATTTAATGAAAAACATGATAAGATTCTCTTGATTAAGCAATATGACATGGCTGAGCATATTTTGCTAGCTGGTTATGTGTCTAATGATATTCACAACCAATTTCTACAATCATTAAAGGCAATTAATTTAGCCTCTCTTATTACGGATATGGGTAATAAAATTGCACAAAACTAGTCCAAAACTCTTTTTAATAAGGAGTATACTTTCTAGCATTTTATAGTTACTAAAAAGTATCTAAACTTTGGAAGTGATACTAAGTTTTAAAAAATATTATGGAAAAAAAGCTTATAAAATCAATATTTCTGAGATTTAAAACTAATAATATTAGACTCAAAATCCAGTGTCCGCAAGGACGTGCCGGTTCGACCCCGGCCGCCGGTATAGTATAGAGTTAAGGAACGTTGTAAATCTTCGTTCCTTTTTTATATTATTTTTGGTATAATAATAGTTATTCAAATTTTATTTAGATTATGAAAGTGTAGGGGAGTATGTCTCGTTCTATCGATTTATTAAAACATCGGTATTTGAAAAATATTAAAAAAAATGCTGAATTGTATGTCGGAATTGAGCTGGAATATCCTGTTGTAAATTTGGAAGGTGATGCTACAGATGTTGAAGTTATCAAACACTTATTCCGATATTTAGTTTCTGCTTTGGATTTTACTGTCGAAAAGGTAGATGATTTTGGGACTCCTATTCAGTTAGTGGAGCCAGTAAGTCAGGATACTATTTTATTTGAAGTTTCCTATACTACGATTGAGTTTGCATTTGGTAAGGCTGAAACGATACAAGAGGTTGAAGAACGTTTTAATATTTATATGGAAGCAATCCAGAAGAAGTTAGCTGAATCAAATCATGCTATTGTTGGCTGTGGTATTCATCCCAACTGGGATAAAAATGAGAATTGTCCAGTGGCTTATCCACGCTATCTGATGTTGATGGATTATTTGAATTTGAGTTGCAATGCGACTGAGTCAGACTTACATCATTTCCCTGAATATGGAGCTTTTATCTGTGGGAGTCAGGTCCAGCTGGATGTTTCAAAGTCTAACTACTTACGGGTGATTAATGCTTTTACCCAAATTGAAGCGTCTAAGGCGTATTTATTTGCCAATTCTGAGTTTTCAGGTGAGGATTGGGATACGAAAATTGCAAGGGATATTTTCTGGGAAGAATCGATGCATGGTATCTATCCAGAAAATGTCGGGGTCAATGCTAGACTCTTTAAAGATGAGGATGATTTTTTTGATTATCTAGATCATTCTGCAATTTTTACTGCGGAACGTGATGGACAAACCTATTATTTTTATCCGATTCAGGCTAGGGACTATTTAGCTACACCTGAAATACAAGCATTTTCTCTTAATTGGGAAGAGGTTCTTATTTCCCCTCAAGAGAAAGATTTTGAAACTCATCGTAGTTATCAGTACCAAAACTTAACGACTCGCGGAACAGTTGAGTTTCGTAGTGTGTGTACTCAACCTCTAGATAGAACCTTCGCTTCAGCAGCTTTTCACTTGGGATTGTTGGTTAATTTAGATAAGTTAGAAGCTTACTTAAGTACAGCACCTTTTTTTACAGCATTTGGCCGAAATTATAAGTTTTTAAGACGACAATTTTCTAAGAAAAAGCTTACAGATGAGGAGAAAACTGCGATTATAGAGTTTTCAAAAGACTTACTCCTGCTAGCTGAGGAAGGACTGGAGATGCGAAATAAGCAAGAAATGACCTATTTACAGCCTTTGAAAGAAGAATTGAGCCTATAATTTCTCTTATAAAAGGAGAATTTTCTGAAAAATCATGATATAATGGATGAGACTATAGATAAAGGATAGAGAGTAATGACATTAGTTTATCAATCAACGCGTGATGCCAACAATACAGTAACTGCCAGCCAAGCTATTTTGCAAGGTTTGGCGACGGACGGTGGTTTGTTTACACCGCTTACTTATCCAAAAGTAGATTTGGACTTTGACAAATTGAAAGATGCTTCTTATCAGGAAGTTGCTAAGCTTGTTTTGTCAGCCTTTTTAGATGACTTTACAGCTGAGGAGTTGGACTACTGTATCAACAATGCCTACGATAGCAAGTTTGATACTCCAGCTATCGCACCATTAGTGAAATTAGACGGGCAATATAACTTGGAATTGTTCCATGGTTCAACGATTGCCTTTAAGGATATGGCCTTGTCTATTTTGCCATACTTTATGACAACAGCTGCTAAGAAGCATGGTTTGGAGAACAAGATTGTCATCTTAACAGCGACATCTGGTGATACTGGGAAAGCTGCTATGGCAGGGTTTGCGGATGTTCCTGGTACTGAGATTATCGTCTTTTATCCAAAGGATGGTGTCAGCAAGGTACAAGAGCTGCAAATGACTACTCAGGCTGGCGACAATACTCATGTTATCGCCATTGACGGTAACTTTGACGATGCGCAAACCAACGTGAAGCATATGTTTAATGATGTGGCCCTTCGTGAAAAGTTGGCTACCAATAAACTGCAATTTTCATCAGCAAACTCTATGAACATTGGTCGTTTGGTACCACAGATTGTTTATTATGTTTATGCCTACGCTCAGTTGGTCAAGTCTGGTGAGATTGTAGCTGGTGAACAGATCAACTTCACAGTACCAACAGGAAACTTTGGAAATATCTTGGCTGCCTTTTATGCTAAACAAATTGGTCTGCCAGTTGGCAAATTAATCTGTGCTTCGAATGACAATAATGTTTTAACTGACTTCTTTAAAACACGTATTTACGACAAGAAACGTGAGTTTAAGGTAACGACTAGTCCATCTATGGATATCTTGGTATCTTCAAACTTGGAGCGTTTGATTTTCCATCTTTTGGGGAATGATGCGGTTAAGACAGCTGAACTCATGAATGCCTTGAGTACACAAGGACAATATGAATTGACAGACTTTGATGCTGAGATTCTGGAACTCTTCGCAGCTGAATATGCGACTGAGGAAGAAACGGCAGCAGAAATCAAACGTGTTTATGATACAGATGCCTATATCGAGGACCCTCATACGGCGGTTGCCTCAGCTGTTTATAGAAAATACCAAGCGGCTACTGGCGATGCGACTAAGACAGTCATTGCTTCAACAGCTAGTCCATACAAGTTCCCAGTGGTTGCAGTAGAAGCTGTAACAGGAAAAGCAGGCTTGACAGACTTTGAAGCTTTGGCTCAATTACATGACATTTCAGGAGTGGCAGTGCCACCAGCGGTTGATGGCCTTGAAACAGCGCCAGTTCGTCATAAAACAACAGTGGCTGCTGTTGACATGCAAGCAGCGGTTGAAGCTTATTTAGGGCTTTAAGACAGAGGGAGTAAACTCGGTTGGGAAACCAACTGAGTTTCTTTTCATCAGGAGGAAGGATTGTTTAAGAAAAATAAAGACATTCTTAATATTGCCTTGCCAGCTATGGGCGAAAATTTTTTGCAGATGCTCATGGGGATGGTGGATAGTTACTTAGTAGCCCACTTGGGCTTGATAGCTATTTCGGGTGTATCAGTAGCTGGCAATATTATCACGATTTATCAGGCGATTTTCATAGCTCTGGGAGCTGCTATTTCCAGTGTTATTTCAAAGAGTTTAGGGGAGAAGAATCAGTCTAAGCTAGCCTACCATGTGACTGAGGCGTTGAAGATTACTTTACTAGTAAGTTTCCTTTTAGGAGCTTTGTCTATCTTCGCTGGGCAAGAGATGATAGGACTTTTGGGAACTGAGAAGGCTGTGGCTGAGAGTGGAGGACTCTATCTTTCTTTAGTGGGTGGTTCGATTCTTCTTTTGGGATTAATGACTAGTCTGGGTGCCTTAATTCGTGCAACACATAATCCGCGTCTGCCTCTTTATGTCAGCCTCTTGTCAAATGCCTTGAATATTCTCTTTTCCAGTCTAGCTATTTTTGTACTGGATATGGGGATAGCGGGTGTTGCTTGGGGGACTATTCTGTCTCGTTTGGTTGGTCTTGTGATTTTGTGGTCACGATTAAAACTTCCTTATACGAAACCGACTTTTGGTTTAGATAAGGAACTGTTGACCTTGGCTTTACCAGCAGCTGGAGAGCGGCTTATGATGCGGGCTGGAGATGTCGTTATCATTGCCTTGGTTGTTTCTTTCGGGACGGAGGCAGTGGCTGGAAATGCGGTCGGAGAAGTCTTGACCCAGTTTAACTACATGACTGCCTTTGGCGTTGCTACGGCAACGGTTATGTTGGTAGCCCGAGCAGTTGGGGAGGATGATTGGAAAAGAGTAGCTGGTTTGAGTAAGCAAACCTTTTGGCTTTCTCTGCTTCTCATGTTGCCTTTGACCTTCAGTATCTATGCCTTAGGAATACCACTAACTCATCTCTATACGACTGATCCTTTAGCGGTTGAGGCCAGTGTTCTAGTGACACTTTTTTCACTACTTGGTACTCCTATGACGACAGGAACAGTCATCTATACAGCAGTCTGGCAGGGTTTGGGCAATGCTCGGCTTCCCTTTTATGCGACAAGTATAGGAATGTGGTGTATCCGCATTGGAACAGGATATCTGATGGGGATTGTGCTTGGTTGGGGCTTGCCTGGTATTTGGGCTGGAACCCTTTTGGATAATGGTTTTCGCTGGTTATTTCTACGCTACCGCTACCAGCGTTATATGAGCTTGAAAGGATAGGAAATGCAAAAAGCAGCTTTTATTTGGGATTTAGACGGGACTTTATTGGACTCTTATGAAGCGATTTTATCAGGGATTGAGGAGACTTTTGCTCAGTTTTCTATTCCTTATGATAAGGAGAAAGTGAGAGAGTTTATCCTCAAGTATTCGGTGCAGGATTTGCTTGTGCGGGTGGCAGAAGAGAGAAAACTGGATGTGGCAGTGCTCAATCAGGTGCGTGCCCAGAGTTTGGCTGAAAAGAATGCTCAGGTAGCCTTGATGGCAGGGGCGCGTGAAGTGTTGGCTTGGGCAGACCAAGTAGGGATTCGGAACTTTGTTTACACTCATAAGGGAGACAATGCTTTTACCATTCTCAGAGACTTGGGATTGGAATCCTATTTTACAGAGATTTTAACCAGTCAGAGTGGCTTTGCTCGTAAACCTAGTTCAGAAGCGGCTACCTATCTGTTAGACAAGTATCAGTTGGATCCTGAGAAGACCTATTATATAGGAGATCGGACTCTGGATGTGGAATTTGCCCAGAATAGTGGGATTCAAAGTATCAACTTTTTAGAGTCGACTTATGAAGGGAATCATAGGATTCAAGAACTAGCAGATATTACTCGCATTTTTGGGGATTGGGAACGATAAGATTGTGTCAGTTTTGTGACAGTGACCTAACAAACTATTTCAAGTAACCGAGTTTGTTACAAGGAATAGACAGTTCTGTTAAATAGGCCCGAGAGGGCTTTTTTTTCTGCTCTTTTTGTGTTATCATAGACAGGTACTCATTTGAAAGGAATTTGAAAGAATGAAGAAAAGAATATTATTAGCATCAACAGTAGCCTTGTCATTTGTCCCAGTATTGGCAACTCAAGCAGAAGAAGTTCTTTGGACTGCACGTAGTGTTGAGCAAATCCAAAACGATTTGACTAAAACGGACAACAAAACAAGTTATACAGTTCAGTATGGTGATACCTTGAGCACCATTGCAGAAGCCTTGGGTGTAGATGTCACAGTTCTTGCGAATTTGAATAAAATCACTAATATGGACTTGATTTTCCCAGAAACTGTTTTGATAACGACTGTCAATGAAGCAGAAGAGGTAACGGAAGTTGAAATCCAAACTCCTCAAGCAGACTCTAGTGAAGAAGTGACAACTGCGACAGCAGATTTGACAACCAATCAAGTGACGGTTGATGATCAAACTGTTCAGGTTGCAGATCTTTCTCAACCAATTGCAGAAGCGCCAAAAGCGATAGAAACTACAAGTACAAGAGAAGTAGCATCAAGTTCAGAAGTTGCAGAGACAGTTGCTACTGCAGAAGAAGTAGCACCATCTACAAATACTTCAACGTCAGAGGAGCAAACAGCCGAAACAAGTAGTGCAGAAGCAGCTCCTCAGGCAACGACTTCAGCTGAGAAGCAGGAAACACAAGCCAGCCCTCAAGCTGTTTCAACAGTGGAAGAAACTACAACTCCAGTAGAAGAAAAAACAACAGAAACAACTGCAACAAGTTCAGAAGAAGCAAAAGAAGTCTCATCAAATGATGCTACAACAGTAGTTTCTACTTATCAACCAGAAGAGAAGAAAACAGTTGCAACAACTTACGCAGCTCCAGCAGCGCCCGATTATGCTGGACTTGCGGTAGCGAAATCTGAAAATGCAGGCCTTCAACCACAAACAGCTGCCTTTAAAGAAGAAATCGCCAACTTGTTTGGCATCACATCCTTTAGTGGTTACCGTCCAGGAGACAGTGGAGATCACGGAAAAGGTTTGGCTATCGACTTTATGGTACCAGAAAGCTCAGAACTAGGGGATAAGATTGCAGAATATGCAATCAAAAATATGGCTAGTCGTGGAATTAGTTACATCATCTGGAAACAACGTTTCTATGCTCCATTCAATAGTATATATGGACCAGCCAACACTTGGAATCCAATGCCGGACCGTGGTAGCGTGACAGAGAACCACTATGACCACGTTCACGTTTCAATGAATGGATAAACCTGACTTTGTAATATCATTTTGACGAATGAGATCTAGCTTTCGTGATAGAAAGCGATTCTCGTTCGTTTTTTCTTTGTCATACTCTTCGAAAATCTCTTCAAACCACGTCAGTTTTATCTGCAACCTCAAAGCTGTGCTTTGAGCAACCTACGGCTAGCTTCCTAGTTTGCTCTTTGATTTTCATTGAGTATTAATATGAATGGAAAGTTAGCATCTTGTAATAATCTAAGCATAATTTTTGCAATCTATTTGACTTTGCATTATAATTGATTAGTCAATTATTGATAAGTCAATAAAAAGGAGGAAGAAATGTTAAAGATTCAAGATTTACTTTATCAACTCCGCTTGTCTGAGCAAGTGAGTACGCAATTGTTTGAAAAAAAGCTTGGGATTAGTTTGACACGGTATCATATTTTACTGTTTTTGCTGGAGAATTCTCCCTGTAATCAAATGGGAGTTCAGGAGCGTTTGAAGATTGATCAGGCTGCTTTGACCCGACATTTTAAAATTCTGGAAAAGGAAGATTTGGTGGAGCGTCATCGTAATCCTGAAAATCAGCGAGAAGTGTTGGTAGAGGCTACGAAGTATGCCAAGGAGCAGTTAGTGGTGAATCCCCCTCTGAAGCATATCAAGATTAAGGAAGAGATGGAAAGTATCTTAACAGAGTCTGAAAGAACAGAACTCAGCCGTTTATTAAATAAATTGGTTTTGGGTATTGAAAATATAGAAATTTAAGGAGAAATAGATGTCAATTATTACAATCATTTTAACAACGATTGTTGCTTTGGAGCATTTTTACATTTTTTATTTGGAAAGTATTGCAACGCAATCAGATGCAACCAGTCGAGTATTTAACATGGAAAAGGAAGAACTGGCTCGTCCGTCTGTAAGTTCATTGTTTAAAAATCAAGGGATTTATAATGCTCTGTTAGGAGTCTTTCTCTTGTATGGGATTTATTTCTCACAGAATTTAGAAATTGTGACTATTTTTGTTTTATTTGTGATTGGTGCTGCGGCTTATGGCTCTCTCACAGCAGATAAGAAAATTATTTTGAAGCAAGGTGGACCAGCTATTTTGGCCTTGATTAGTATTCTTCTCTTTAAATAAACTTTAATGCCGGTCTGATCCTCTCTAGTCCTTTTCACTCCAGAATAAGGGAAATATGTTATACTTGTTTTTAAGAAAATAGTTTCATGGAATTGGTTGTAAGGAGTTAGAAATGAAAGTATTAGTGACAGGTTTTGAGCCCTTTGGAGGGGAAAAGGTTAATCCAGCCTTGGAGGCCATTAAAGGTTTACCAGCTGAAATCCATGGTGCTGAGGTCCGTTGGTTAGAAGTGCCAACAGTCTTTCACAAATCGGCCCAAGTATTGGAAGAAGAGATGAACCGTTATCAACCTGACTTTGTCCTTTGTATTGGGCAAGCAGGTGGAAGATCTAGCTTAACACCTGAACGAGTAGCCATTAACCAAGACGATGCACGCATTCTTGATAACGAAGGGAATCAACCGATTGATCTTCCCATTCGCTCAGATGGTGCTTCGGCCTATTTTAGTAGTTTGCCGATTAAAGCGATGGTTCAAGCTATAAAAAAAGAGGGCTTGCCGGCCTCTGTTTCCAATACTGCAGGGACTTTTGTCTGCAATCATTTGATGTATCAGGTCCTCTATTTGGCAGAAAAGAAATTTCCATATGTTAAGGCAGGTTTTATGCATATTCCTTATATGATGGAACAGGTGGTGAATCGACCGACCACTCCAGCTATGAGTTTAGTGGATATTAGGCGAGGGATAGAAGCGGCAATCGGCGCCATGATAGAACATGGAGATCAGGACCTCAAGTTGGTAGGCGGAGAAACTCATTGATAGAAAAAAGCTTGAGGGGAAAAACCTTCAAGCTTTTGGACGTTTTCGAGCCAGTACTGCTCGGTAGAAAATTATTTTATTGATTTGAATGTAGGGTAGGAGTGAGAAACTAGCAATCCCAAAGGTAATCCAATTGAGGAAATACCAAGGAAGGAGTTGTAAGTCTAGGACAAAGCGTTGAAATTTGTAGCCTTTCATCAGGAAACGGCTGGTCTTAAGGATTTGTCCTGGTTTGGCTTGTCCTAAGTCTAGGGTGTCACAGAGGAGAAATTCTACCTGCGAATAGGCATAGTATTGTGGAATATAGAGACTATTTCCGACAATCATCAAGAGGATACTTGCTAGAAAGTAAAGACCAAAGGTCATGAGGAAACGTTCAGTTTCAACTGACGAGAGATCCAGATTAGGGAACTCAGGGTGAAGGGCAACGAATTTCTTTGCTAGAAAGCTACTGTAAAAGAGGAAGTAAATCCCGAGTAAACTAGGAATGCTCCATAAGAAGAGATAGAAGCGTTTGAGAAGGAGAGTCAAAAAGGTTTGTGAAAAGTGCTCTTCGTTAAAGAGAATGAGACTATTTTTGACTGATAGTTCTGTATCTTGATTCTTGATGAGTTTCAGAGTTGTATAAACTGAACTGGTTAGAAGTATTGTTCCTATAAAGGAGACTAATAGAGGAAAAAGGTAGGCTTGGAATACATGACCAAACACGCTTAAAAAGGGTTGTTCTAAAACACTCTCGTTGATGCGCTCTAAGGGATTGAGGAAGCCAGACAAAATGACCAGCATGCTAGGTAAGAGATAGACGAGAAAGAGGCGGGGATTTTCAGCCTGAAATTGTCTGGCTTGCAGACGAATGGTTTTTAAATCAATTTTTGGGTATTTCATTCTCTCATTATACCATAGTTCGTGACAGTTCCTACTTTTTTTGATAAAATCATACAGTATGCCCTTGGGCACAAAGTATGAACTGGGACTGTCTTTCCCAGCTTCGGAGGTAAAAAATGTCAGATTCACCAATCAAATATCGTTTGATTAAGAAAGAAAAACACACAGGAGCTCGTCTGGGAGAAATCATCACACCCCATGGTACCTTCCCGACACCTATGTTTATGCCGGTTGGGACACAAGCCACTGTCAAAACTCAGTCGCCTGAAGAATTGAAGGAGATGGGTTCGGGAATTATCCTGTCAAACACTTATCATCTCTGGCTTCGCCCTGGTGATGAACTCATTGCTCGTGCAGGTGGTCTCCACAAGTTCATGAATTGGGACCAGCCTATCTTGACAGATAGTGGTGGTTTCCAGGTTTATTCTCTAGCAGATAGTCGCAATATCACAGAAGAAGGGGTAACCTTTAAAAACCATCTCAATGGTTCTAAGATGTTCCTATCACCAGAAAAGGCCATCTCTATTCAGAACAATCTAGGTTCAGATATCATGATGTCTTTTGATGAATGTCCTCAGTTTTATCAACCATACGACTATGTTAAGAAATCAATCGAGCGTACAAGCCGTTGGGCTGAGCGTGGTTTGAAGGCTCACCGTCGTCCACATGACCAAGGTTTGTTTGGGATTGTACAGGGGGCAGGATTTGAAGACTTGCGTCGCCAATCGGCTCATGACCTTGTAAGCATGGACTTCCCAGGTTACTCTATCGGTGGTTTGGCGGTGGGAGAAACCCACGAAGAGATGAATGCAGTCTTGGACTTCACAACCCAACTGCTACCTGAAAATAAACCTCGCTATTTGATGGGTGTGGGAGCGCCAGATAGCTTGATTGATGGGGTGATTCGTGGTGTAGATATGTTTGACTGTGTCTTGCCGACTCGTATCGCTCGTAATGGAACTTGTATGACCAGTCAAGGTCGTTTGGTTGTCAAAAATGCTCAGTTTGCTGAGGACTTTACGCCACTAGATCCTGAGTGTGATTGCTACACATGTAAGAACTATACACGCGCTTATCTTCGTCACCTGCTCAAGGCTGATGAAACCTTTGGTATCCGATTGACGAGTTATCACAATCTTTACTTCTTGCTTAACCTGATGAAGCAAGTGCGACAAGCCATCATGGATGACAATCTCTTAGAATTCCGTGAGTATTTTGTTGAAAAATACGGCTATAATAAATCAGGTCGTAATTTTTAAACTGGAATTGATATAAGCTAAAAATCCTAAGTTTTCTCTTGGGATTTTTCTTCTTTTTTTGATAGAATAAAGTGTATAATGAAAGGGAGAATAAACTCGTATGCGTATTAAATGGTTTTCCTTGATTAGGATTACAGGTTTACTTTTGGTACTCTTGTATCACTTCTTTCAGACGATCTTTCCTGGAGGATTTTTCGGGGTAGATGTCTTTTTTACATTTTCAGGTTTCCTGATTACAGCTCTACTCATCGAAGAATTTTCTAAAAATCATGAGATTGACTTGATAGGATTTTTTAGGAGACGCTTTTATCGGATTGTGCCACCTGTGGTTTTGATGGTTTTGGTGACCATGCCTTTTACTTTCTTGGTTCGCCAAGACTATGTGGCTGGAATTGGGGGTCAGATTGCGGGTGTCTTAGGCTTCATGACCAACTTCTATGAAATGCTAACAGGTGGGAGTTATGAATCTCAGTTCATTCCTCATTTGTTTGTTCATAATTGGAGTCTGGCTGTTGAGGTGCACTACTATATTCTTTGGGGGTTGGCAGTTTGGTTCTTATCTAAGCAGGCTAAATCAAATGGTCAGTTGAGAGGAATGGTCTTTCTCTTATCTGCTGCTGCCTTCTTGATCAGCTTCTTCTCCATGTTTATCGGTAGTTTTCTAGTAACCTCTTATTCCTCTGTTTACTTCTCTAGTTTAACTCATGTCTATCCATTCTTTTTGGGAAGTATCTTAGCAACGATTGTAGGCGTTCGTCAAACGACTTCCCTAGTTAAGCAGTTGGATAAAATCTGGGATTTACGCAAGACTCTTTTAGTTTTTGCAGGAGGTTTTGGCTTCTTACTCATTTTGACCTTCTTTGTCAAATTTACCTATCTCTTTGCCTATCTTATGGGCTTCTTGCTTGCCAGCCTTGCAGCTCTTGCTATGATTCTGGCGGCGCGTGTCTTACATGAAAAGACTCCTAACATGCAGGAGCCAAAGATTATCAGCTTTTTAGCGGATACTAGCTATGCGGTTTATCTTTTCCATTGGCCTTTCTATATTATTTTCTCACAGTTGACATCAAATTTTCTTGCTGTGTTACTGACTTTGATTTGTTCTTATGGATTCGCCAGTCTTTCATTTTATGTGTTGGAACCTTGGATTGCAGGAAAGAACACCCCTGTTTTACAAACCCTTCGTCCCCTGCCTCATATTCACACAATCCTTGCAGCAAGTACAGGAATCTTGGCCTTCATTGTCTTCTTAGTAACTCTGTTGGCACCACAAGTGGGAGCTTTTGAGACAGACTTAACTGTCAATGGCTTGAAGCAAGCTGCAACAAATATTAACCAGACCAAGGTAATGACAGAACGGGCAGAAGCTGATAGTTTAGGAATTGCTGATGGCACTATGTTAATTGGTGACTCGGTGGCTTTAAGGGCAAATACAGCCCTGCAGACAGCCCTTCCTGGAGCACAGATTAACGCGCAGGTCAGCAGAACAACCAAGACTGCCAATGAAATCATGCTCAACAATAGCCAGAATAAATTTTTACCTAAGATGGTGGTCATTGCGACAGGGGTAAATAATCCTGAAAATTACAAGGAAGATTGGGATAGTATCGTAAAAAATCTTCCTAAGGGCCACCATATGGTTTTGGTGACTCCTTATGAGGGGGATAAGACAAAAGAGACCTATGCAATCGTTGAGAAGGCGGCTGCCTATATGAGAGAATTGGCAGAGAAAACTCCTTACATTACGATAGCAGATTGGAATCAAGCTGCTAAGGAACATCCAGAAATTTGGACTGGGACAGACCAAGTCCATTTTGGAAGTGACAATAGTAAAATTGAAGCAGGAGCTAAATTGTATGCAGATACCATTGCTGCAGCCTTGCAAACAGCTCAAGACAAGCCGGTTAAATCAAAATAACTTGTATTAAAAAGAGAAGAGCTGGAGAAATCCAGCTCTTTTAAAATATATCTAGAAAACAGGTCTATACCATTTACAAATGAATCAGAAAGGTTTATAATGTAATTGACATAATAAATATCAAAAGTAATCTTTTAAGGAGGTCATTATTATGCCTAATTACGTTAAAGCGGATCAGTTTTTCTATCCATTTGGCATTCGTCGCGGTGGGTACTTAGAACTTGTTGATGGCAAATTTGGGAAACATGTGGATCAAATTCCTGAAGGAGCAGAGGTTCTTGACTATACTGGTTATAGCATTGCACCAGGTCTTGTGGATACTCATATTCATGGATATGCAGGTGTAGATGTGATGGACAACAACATTGAAGGTACATTGCATACTATGAGTGAAGGACTTCTTAGTACCGGTGTTACCAGTTTCTTGCCCACAACTTTAACAGCCACTTATGAGCAATTGCTTGCAGTCACTGAAAATCTTGGAAACCATTATAAAGAAGCAACAGGTGCTAAGATTCGTGGGATTTATTATGAAGGTCCATATTTCACAGAAACTTTTAAGGGGGCACAAAATCCAACTTATATGAGAGACCCGGGTGTTGAGGAGTTTCATTCTTGGCAGGATGCTGCAAAAGGGATGCTAAATAAAATCGCTATTGCACCAGAACGTGATGGGGTGGAAGATTTTGTACGTACTATTACAGGTGAAGGTGTGACAGTTGCACTTGGACACTCAGATGCGACATTTGAACAAGCTAAGAAGGCAGTTGATGCTGGAGCTAGTGTATGGGTACATGCCTATAATGGGATGCGTGGTTTAACACACCGCGAACTAGGTATGGTAGGAGCTATGTATGAGCTCCCACATACTTATGCAGAATTGATCTGTGATGGTTATCACGTAGATCCAAAAGCTTGTGAGATTTTACTTAAGCAAAAGGGGACAGAAAACATCGCTCTTATTACGGACTGTATGACAGCTGGTGGGCTTGAAGACGGTGACTATATGTTGGGAGAATTCCCTGTTGTAGTAGCAAATGGAACTGCACGTCTCAAATCTACTGGTAATTTGGCAGGTTCTATCCTCAAACTCAAGGACGGTTTGAAGAATGTGGTCGAATGGGGAATTGCGAATCCGCATGAAGCAGTCATGATGGCCAGCCTCAACCCAGCTAAATCTGTTCACATTGATGATGTCTGTGGCCAAATCCGTGAAGGTTATGATGCGGACTTTATCGTATTAGATAAAGATTTGGAATTGGTAGCAACCTACCTAGACGGTGTGAAACGTTATCAAGCATAAGAGAGAAAGCAGAAGCTAGAGATTAGCTTCTGTTTTTTTATCTATATTGCTTTACCAGTAAATAAAAAAGTTAAAAAAATCACAAAAAAACTTGAACAAACAAATGAGAAGGCTTACAATAATGTTATAAATAGTACAAATAAAAAAACGGAGGAATGCTTTATGAAAGCCTATACTTATGTTAAACCAGGACTTGCTTCTTTTGTTGATGTAGACAAACCAGTGATTCGCAAGCCAACAGACGCTATTGTGCGTATCGTAAAAACTACTATTTGTGGAACAGACCTCCATATTATCAAAGGGGATGTTCCTGCTTGCCAAAGTGGTACCATTCTTGGTCACGAAGGGATTGGGATTGTTGAAGAAGTTGGAGAAGGAGTTTCGAATTTCAAAAAAGGCGACAAGGTCTTGATTTCTTGTGTCTGTGCCTGTGGTAAATGCTACTACTGTAAAAAAGGAATTTATGCCCATTGTGAAGACGAAGGGGGCTGGATTTTCGGTCACTTGATTGACGGTATGCAGGCTGAATATCTACGTGTCCCTCACGCAGATAACACTCTTTACCATACTCCAGAAGACTTGTCAGATGAAGCCTTGGTTATGCTATCAGACATTCTACCTACTGGATATGAAATTGGTGTCTTAAAAGGGAAAGTAGAACCTGGTTGTAGTGTAGCCATTATTGGTTCAGGACCTGTTGGATTGGCTGCTCTTTTGACAGCCCAATTCTATTCACCAGCTAAATTGATTATGGTGGACTTAGACGATAACCGCTTGGAAACTGCTGTATCATTTGGTGCGACTCATAAGATTAATTCTTCAGACCCTGAAAAAGCTATTAAAGAAATTTATGATTTGACAGATGGACGTGGTGTGGATGTCGCTATCGAAGCTGTTGGTATTCCTGCAACATTTGATTTCTGTCAAAAGATTATCGGTGTAGACGGAACAGTTGCCAACTGTGGTGTGCATGGTAAACCAGTTGAATTCGATTTAGATAAACTTTGGATTCGCAACATCAATGTAACAACTGGTTTGGTATCTACAAATACAACTCCACAATTGTTGAAAGCTCTTGAAAGTCATAAGATTGAACCAGAAAAATTGGTAACTCACTATTTCAAACTAAGTGAAATTGAAAAAGCCTATGAAGTTTTCAGTAAAGCAGCAGACCATCATGCAATCAAAGTCATTATTGAAAACGATATTTCTGAAGCCTAGGTAGTAAAAAGATTTTGGAATACAAGCAAATAGAAATTCAGTCATCCATCAGATGGCTGGATTTTTTATCAAAAAATTAAGAAATGAGCATATTTCTTTCCTTGTTTGGCGGAATTGGTTATAATATACGGTACAAAGGAATGAATGAATATGTATCGTGTTATAGAAATGTACGGAGATTTTGAACCTTGGTGGTTCTTAGAAGGTTGGGAAGAAGATATTGTAGCTAGTAAGAAATTTGACCAGTATTATGATGCTCTCAAATACTATAAAACTTGCTGGTTTAAATTGGAACAAGAATCCCCTCTTTATAAAAGCAGAAGTGACTTGATGACCATTTTCTGGGATCCGGAAGACCAACGCTGGTGTGATGAATGTGATGAGTATTTACAACAATACCATTCTCTGGCTCTTTTACAGGATGAGCAGGTTATTCCAGACGAAAAACTACGCCCAGGCTATGAAAAACAAACAGGTAAGGAAAGGCACCGTTCTTGCCGTATGAAATTAAAATAGAGAAAAAGTAACTTTTTTGGAGTTGCTTTTTTTATTTTTCCAAATCTTTGCGAATAGTATAGGTGAGGAGGTAAGTATGGTTCAAGAAATTGCACAAGAAATCATTCGTTCAGCTCGGAAAAAAGGGGCGCAGGATATTTATTTTGTCCCTAAGCTAGACGCTTATGAGCTTCATATGAGGGTCGGAGACGAGCGCTGTAAAATCGGTTGTTATGATTTTGAAAAATTTGCGGCCGTCATCAGTCACTTTAAGTTTGTGGCGGGTATGAATGTGGGAGAAAAGCGACGTAGTCAACTTGGTTCCTGTGATTATGCCTATGACGATAAGATGGTTTCTCTACGTTTATCTACTGTAGGTGATTATCGAGGTCATGAGAGTTTAGTTATTCGTTTGTTGCATGATGAGGAGCAAGATTTACATTTTTGGTTTCAGGATATTGGAGAACTGGGTAAGCAGTACAGGCAACGGGGACTTTATCTTTTTGCTGGTCCAGTTGGAAGTGGCAAGACGACCTTGATGCATGAATTGGCCAAGTCCCTCTTTAAAGGACAGCAAGTCATGTCCATCGAAGATCCTGTCGAAATCAAGCAGGACGACATGCTCCAGTTACAGTTGAATGAGGCAATCGGACTAACCTATGAAAATCTCATCAAACTTTCCTTACGTCATCGGCCAGACCTCCTGATTATCGGAGAAATTCGTGACAGCGAAACGGCGCGTGCAGTGGTCAGAGCCAGTTTGACAGGGGCGACAGTCTTTTCAACCATTCACGCCAAGAGTATTCGAGGTGTTTATGAGCGCCTGTTGGAGTTGGGTGTGAGTGAGGAGGAATTGGCAGTCGTTCTGCAGGGAGTCTGCTATCAGAGATTAATCGGGGGAGGAGGAATCGTTGACTTTGCAAACAAAGACTATCAAGAACACCAGCCAACTAGCTGGAATGCGCAGATTGACCAGCTTCTTAAAGATGGACATATCACAAGTCTTCAAGCTGAAACGGAAAAAATTAGCTACAGCTAAGCAAAAAAATATCATTACCTTGTTTAACAATCTCTTTTCCAGTGGTTTTCATCTGGTGGAGACCATCTCCTTTTTAGATAGGAGTGCCTTGTTGGATAAGCAGTGTGTGACCCAGATGCGCACGGGCTTGTCTCAGGGGAAATCATTCTCAGAAATGATGGAAAGTTTGGGATTTTCAAGTGCCATTGTCACTCAGTTATCCCTAGCTGAAGTTCATGGGAATCTTCACCTGAGTTTGGGAAAGATAGAAGAATATCTAGACAATCTGGCCAAGGTCAAGAAAAAACTAATTGAAGTAGCGACCTATCCCTTGATTTTGCTGGGTTTTCTTCTTTTAATCATGCTGGGGCTACGGAACTACCTACTACCACAACTGGATAGTAGCAATATTGCCACTCAAATCATTGGCAATCTACCACAAATTTTTCTAGTAATGGTAGGGTTTGTTTCAGTAGGTGTCCTTTTAGCACTAACTTTTTATAAAAGAAGTTCTAAGATGCGCGTCTTTTCTATCTTAGCACGCCTTCCCTTTCTTGGAATCTTTGTGCAGACCTATTTGACAGCCTATTATGCGCGTGAGTGGGGGAATATGATTTCGCAGGGAATGGAGCTGACGCAGATTTTTCAGATCATGCAGGAACAAGGTTCCCAACTCTTTAAAGAAATCGGTCGAGACCTAGCTCAATCCTTACAAAATGGTTGCGAATTTTCTCAAACCATAGAAACCTATCCTTTCTTTAAAAAGGAGTTGAGTCTCATTATCGAGTATGGGGAAGTCAAGTCCAAGCTGGGTAGTGAGTTGGAAATCTATGCTGAAAAAACTTGGGAAGCTTTTTTTACCCGAGTCAACCGCACCATGAATCTGGTGCAGCCACTGGTTTTTATCTTTGTGGCTCTGATTATTGTTTTACTTTATGCGGCAATGCTCATGCCCATGTATCAAAATATGGAGGTAAATTTCTAAAATGAAAAAAATGATGACATTCTTGAAAAAAGCGAAGGTTAAAGCTTTTACACTTGTGGAGATGTTGGTGGTCTTGCTCATTATCAGTGTGCTTCTCTTACTCTTTGTACCTAATTTGACCAAGCAAAAAGAAGCAGTCAATGACAAAGGAAAAGCAGCTGTTGTTAAGGTGGTGGAAAGTCAGGCAGAACTTTATAGTTTGAATAAAAATGAAGAGGCTACTCTAAGCAAATTACAAGCAGATAATCGCATCACAGAAGAGCAAGCTAAAGCTTATAAAGAATATCATGCAAAACAAAATAAGACTCAAACGGTCGCGGATTAAGGCCTTTACCATGCTGGAAAGCCTCTTGGTTTTGGGCCTTGTGAGTATCCTTGCCTTGGGCTTGTCCGGCTCTGTTCAGTCCACTTTTGCGGCGGTAGAGGAGCAGATTTTCTTTATGGAGTTTGAAGAACTCTATCGGGAAACTCAAAAACGCAGTGTAGCTAGTCAGCAAAAGACTAGTCTAAACTTAGATGGGCAGACGATCAGTAATGGCAGTCAAAAGCTGACAGTTCCTAAAGGAATTCAGGCACCATCGGGACAAAGTATCACATTTGACCGAGCTGGGGGCAATTCGTCCTTGGATAAGGTTGAATTTCAGACCAGTAAAGGAAAGATTCGCTATCAGTTATATATAGGAAATGGAAAAATTAAACGCATTAAGGAAACAAAAAATTAGGGCAGTGATTTTACTGGAAGCAGTAGTTGCTTTAGCTATCTTTGCTAGCATTGCTACCCTTCTTTTGGGACAAATTCAAAAGAATAGGCAAGAAGAAGCAAAAATCTTGCAGAAAGAAGAAGTTGTGCGTGTAGCTAAGATGGCACTGCAGACAGGTCAAAATCAGGTAAACGTAAACGGAGTTGAGATTCAGGTATTTTCTAGTGAAAAGGGATTGGAGGTCTACCATGGTTCAGAACAGTTGTTGGCAATCAAAGAGCTATAAGGTCAAGGCTTTTACTTTGTTAGAATCCCTTATTGCTCTTATTGTTATCAGTGGGAGTTTACTTCTCTTTCAAGCCATGAGTCAGCTCCTCATTTCAGAAGTTCGTTATCAGCAGCAAAGCGAGCAAAAGGAGTGGCTCTTGTTTGTGGACCAGCTGGAGGCAGAATTAGACCGTTCGCAATTCGAAAAAGTGGAAGGCAATCGCCTCTATATGAAGCAAGATGGCAAGGATATTGCTATGGGTAAGTCCAAATCAGATGATTTTCGAAAAACTGATGCCAGTGGACGGGGTTATCAGCCCATGGTTTATGGACTCAAATCTGCACAGATTACAGAGGAGAATCAACTGGTTCGCTTTCGTTTTCAATTCCAAAAAGGTTTAGAAAGGGAGTTCATCTATCGTGTGGAAAAAGAAAAAAGTTAAGGCGGGTGTTCTCATCTATGCAGTCACTATGGCAGCCATCTTTAGTCTTTTGTTACAATTTTACTTGAACCGACAAGTCGCCCACTATCAAGACTATGCTTTAAATAAAGAAAAGTTAATCGCTTTTGCTATGGCTAAGCGAAGCAAAGATAAGGTTGAGCAAGAAAGTGGGGAACAGGCCTTTAATCTGGGTCAGGTGAGTTATCAAAATAAGAAAACAAGCTTGGTGACGACGGTTCGTACGCCTAAGAGTCAATATGAGTTTCTGTTTCCTTCAGTCAAAATCAAAGAAGAGAAAACAGATAAAAAGGAAAAGGTAGCGACTGATTCAAGCGAAAAAGCGGAGAAGAAAAAATCAGAAGAGAAGTCTGAAAAGAAAGAGAATTCCTAGCCAATCAAGCTACTTTGTGCTAAACTAAAAATATGAAACATGATTTTAACCACGAAGCAGAAACTTTCGATTCGCCTAAAAATATCTTCCTTGCAAACTTGGTTTGTCAAGCAGTCGAGAAACAGATTGATCTTCTATCAGACAAAGAAATTTTGGATTTTGGTGGAGGGACGGGGCTATTAGCCTTGCCTCTGGCAAAACAAGCCAAATCTGTAATATTGGTAGATATTTCTGAGAAAATGCTGGAGCAAGCTCGTTTGAAAGCGGAGCAGCAAGAAATCAAGAATATCCAGTTTTTGGAGCAAGATTTACTGAAAAAAACCTTAGAGCAAGAGTTTGATCTCATTGTTGTTTGTCGTGTTCTTCATCATATGCCTGATTTGGATGCGGCTCTCTCACTGTTTCATCAACAGTTGAAGGAAGATGGACAACTCCTCGTTGCTGATTTTACCAAGACAGAGGCTAACCATCATGGATTTGATTTAGCTGAACTGGAAAAACAGCTAATTGAGCATGGTTTTTCATCTGTGCATAGTCAGATCCTCTATAGCGCTGAAGACCTGTTTCAAGGAAATTACTCAGAACTCTTTTTAACAGTAGCCCAAAAATCACTCGCTTAATCAGGGAGTGATTTTTCTATAAGGATGGAAAAAAGAAGGGAAATTTGATAAGATAGGAATATGGATTTTGAAAAAATTGAACAAGCTTATACGTATTTACTAGAGAATGTCCAAGTCATCCAAAGTGATTTGGCGACCAACTTTTATGACGCCCTGGTGGAGCAAAACAGCATCTATTTGGATGGTGAGACTGAGTTAGAGCAGGTCAAGGAAAACAATCAGGCCCTTAAACGCTTAGCGCTTCGCAAAGAAGAATGGCTCAAAACCTACCAGTTTCTCTTGATGAAGGCTGGGCAGACAGAGCCCCTACAGGCCAATCACCAGTTTACACCGGATGCTATTGCCTTACTTTTGGTGTTTATTGTGGAAGAGTTGTTTAAAGAGGAGGAAATTACTATCCTCGAAATGGGTTCTGGGATGGGAATTCTAGGCGCTACTTTCTTGACCTCGCTTGATAAAAAGGTGGATTACTTGGGAATGGAAGTGGATGATTTGTTGATTGATTTGGCAGCTAGCATGGCAGATGTAATTGGTTTGCAGGCTGGCTTTGTCCAAGGAGATGCCGTTCGTCCACAAATGCTCAAAGAAAGCGATGTGGTCATCAGCGACTTGCCTGTTGGCTATTATCCTGATGATGCCGTTGCGTCGCGCCATCAAGTTGCTTCTAGTCAAGAACATACTTACGCCCATCACTTGCTCATGGAACAAGGACTTAAGTACCTCAAGTCAGATGGATACGCTATTTTTCTCGCTCCGAGTGATTTGTTGACCAGTCCTCAAAGTGATTTGTTGAAAGGCTGGTTGAAAGAGGAGGCAAGTCTGACTGCCATGATTAGTCTGCCTGAAAATCTCTTTGCTAATGCTAAACAATCCAAGACTATTTTTATCTTACAGAAGAAAAGTGAAATAGCAGTGGAGCCTTTTATTTATCCACTTTCTAGCTTGCAAGATGCAAGTGTTTTAATGAAATTTAAAGAAAATTTTCAAAAATGGACTCAAGGTACTGAAATATAAAATAGATTTTGTTATAATAGATGAAAACGCTTAAAAAGGGGTATCATGTTATGACAAAAACAATTGCAATCAATGCGGGAAGTTCAAGTTTGAAATGGCAACTTTATCAAATGCCAGAGGAAAAAGTTCTTGCTAAAGGTTTAATTGAACGTATCGGCTTGAAAGATTCAATTTCAACTGTAAAATTTGATGGTCGTTCTGAACAACAAATTTTGGATATTGAAAATCATACACAAGCCGTTAAAATCTTATTGGATGACTTGATTCGTTTCGATATTATCAAGGCTTATGATGAGATTACAGGTGTTGGACACCGTGTTGTTGCAGGTGGAGAATATTTCAAAGAATCAACAGTTGTTGAAGGGGATGTTTTAGAAAAAGTTGAAGAGTTGAGCTTGTTAGCTCCTCTCCACAATCCAGCTAATGCGGCAGGTGTTCGTGCCTTCAAGGAATTGTTGCCAGACATCACCAGTGTAGTTGTTTTTGATACTTCATTCCACACAACTATGCCAGAGAAAGCTTATCGCTATCCTCTACCAACAAAATATTACACAGAAAACAAGGTTCGTAAATATGGTGCCCACGGTACAAGTCACCAGTTTGTAGCAGGAGAAGCTGCAAAACTCTTGGGACGTCCATTAGGAGACTTGAAATTGATTACTTGCCACATCGGTAATGGAGCTTCTATCACAGCTGTTAAGGGTGGTCAATCTGTCGATACTTCAATGGGATTCACTCCACTTGGTGGTGTGATGATGGGAACACGTACAGGAGATATTGACCCAGCTATCATTCCTTACTTAATGCAATATACAGAGGACTTTAATACTCCTGAGGACATTAGTCACGTCCTTAATCGTGAATCAGGACTAATGGGGGTTTCAGGTAAATCCAGTGATATGCGTGATGTGATTGCTGCTATGGAAGAAGGGGACCACGATGCCACTTTAGCCTATGAAATGTATGTTGATCGTATCCAAAAACATATCGGTCAATACCTTGCAGTCTTAAATGGAGCAGATGCTATTATCTTTACTGCAGGTATCGGTGAAAATGCTGCAAACGTACGTGAAGATGTTATCTCAGGTATCTCTTGGTTTGGCTGTGATGTTGACCCAGAAAAGAATGTCTTCGGTGTGACAGGAGACATCTCAACAGAGGCAGCGAAAATCCGTGTCTTGGTTATTCCAACAGATGAAGAATTGGTCATTGCCCGTGACGTTGAACGCTTGAAAAAATAACTAAAATCAGAAAAAATATTCAGTACAAGGAGTTGGGAAAGAGATTTTTCCAGCTTCTTTTTCTGATGGAAATGTCCAAAACCTTGCTATGATTGGCTTTTTTGAAAAATATGGTATAATAGTAGTAATTTAATAGATGGAGTTGAGTTTTGAAGAAAAACTTTCGTGTAAAAAGAGAGAAAGATTTTAAGGCGATTTTCAAGGAGGGGACAAGTTTTGCCAATCGCAAGTTTGTTGTCTACCAACTAGAAAATCAGAAAAACCATTTTCGAGTAGGTCTATCAGTTAGCAAAAAACTGGGGAATGCCGTCACTAGAAATCAAATCAAGCGACGAATTAGACATATTATCCAGAATGCAAAAGGGAGTCTGGTAGAAGATGTCGACTTTGTTGTCATTGCTCGAAAAGGAGTCGAAACCTTGGGATACGCAGAGATGGAGAAAAATCTACTCCACGTATTAAAATTATCAAAGATTTACCAGGAAGGAAATGGGAGTGAAAAAGAAACTACAGTTGACTAGTTTGCTAGGACTGTCCCTATTGATCATGACAGCCTGTGCAACAAATGGGGCAACTAGCGATATTACAGCAGATTCGGCTGATTTTTGGAGTAAATTTGTTTACTTCTTTGCGGAAATCATTCGCTTTTTATCGTTTGATATCAGTATCGGAGTGGGGATTATTCTCTTTACAATCTTGATTCGTACAGTGCTCTTGCCAGTCTTTCAAGTGCAAATGGTGGCTTCCAGAAAAATGCAGGAAGCTCAACCACGTATTAAGGCGCTTCGAGAACAATATCCAGGTCGAGATATGGAAAGCAGAACTAAGCTAGAGCAAGAAATGCGTAAAGTCTTTAAAGAAATGGGTGTCAGACAGTCAGATTCTCTTTGGCCGATTTTGATTCAGATGCCGGTTATCTTGGCCTTGTTCCAAGCTCTATCAAGAGTTGACTTTTTAAAGACAGGTCATTTCTTATGGATTAACCTTGGTGGTGTGGATACAACCCTTGTTCTTCCGATTTTAGCAGCTGTATTTACCTTTTTAAGTACTTGGTTGTCCAACAAGGCCTTGTCTGAGCGTAATGGCGCTACGACTGCGATGATGTATGGGATTCCAGTCTTGATCTTTATCTTTGCAGTTTATGCACCAGGTGGAGTCGCCCTATACTGGACAGTGTCCAATGCTTATCAAGTCTTGCAAACCTATTTCTTGAACAATCCATTCAAGATTATCGCAGAGCGCGAGGCGGTAGTTCAGGCACAGAAAGATTTGGAAAATAGAAAAAGAAAAGCCAAGAAAAAGGCTCAGAAAACGAAATAATAAGGAGGAATCTGGTAATGGTAGTATTTACAGGTTCAACTGTTGAAGAAGCAATCCAGAAAGGATTGAAAGAATTAGATATCCCAAGACTGAAGGCTCATATCAAAGTCATTTCTCGTGAAAAAAATGGCTTTCTTGGTTTATTTGGTAAAAAACCAGCTCAAGTTGATATTGAAGCTATTAGTGAAACAACGGTCATTAAAGCTAATCAGCAGGCTGTAAAGGGTGTTCCTAAAGAAATTAACGAACAAAATGAACCAGTCAAAACAGTCAGTCAAGCGACTGTTGATTTAGGGCATGTTGTAGAAGCAATTAAAAAGATTGAAGAAGAAGGCCAAGGGGTTTCTGATGAAGTTAAGGCTGAAATTTTGAAAAATGAAAAACATGCTAACACCATTTTAGAAGAAACTGGGCATATTGAGATTTTAAATGAATTACAGCTTGAAGAAGCTGGTTTCGGGGAAGAAGTAGAAACTCCTATTGTTGAGAGTCGAGCTGAACAAACTGAAAGTCAAGAATTAGAAGATTTGGGCTTAAAAGTGGAACCGAGCTTTGACATTGAACAAGTAGCTACGGAAGTAACGACTTATGTCCAAACAATCATTGATGATATGGATGTTGAGGCGACGATTTCAAATGATTATAACCGTCGTAGCATCAATTTACAAATTGATACCAATGAGCCAGGTCGTATTATCGGTTACCATGGCAAAGTTTTGAAGGCCTTACAACTATTGGCTCAAAATTATCTTTACAACCGCTATGCAAGGACCTTCTACATTACTATTAATGTCAATGATTATGTTGAACATCGTGCAGAAGTCTTGCAGACCTATGCTCAAAAATTGGCGACTCGTGTTTTAGAAGAAGGACGTAGTCATCAAACAGATCCTATGTCAAATAGTGAACGCAAGATTATTCATCGTATTATTTCACGTATGGATGGCGTGACTAGTTACTCTGAGGGTGATGAGCCAAATCGCTATGTCGTTGTAGATACAGAATAAACAAAATCAGGGTTCTCCTGATTTTTTGCTAGCTGGAGGAGATTAAATTAATGTTGAATAAGATAAGAGACTATTTAGACTTTGCTGGTTTGCAGTACCGTAATCCTGATAAAGCGGGAGAAGAACGAGAGAAAATGATGGCATTTCGCCACAAAGGTCAAGAGGCCAGAAAGGCTTTTACAGAGCTAGCCAAAGCCTTTCAAGCAAGCCATCCAGAATGGCAACTCCAACAGACTAGCCAGTGGATGAACCAAGCGCAGCGCTTGCGACCACACTTCTGGGCTTATATACAGCGTGAGGGGAAAGTGACAGAACCTATGTTGGCTCTTCGTTTGTATGGAATACCTTCTGATTTTGGTGTCTCACTAGAAGTTAGTTTTATCGAGCGCAAGAAAGATGAGCAAACTCTAGGCAAGCAGGCCAAGGTTCTAGAAGTTCCAGTGGTAGAAGGGATTTATTATCTATTCTACTCAGATGGGGAAAGTCAACGGTGGGAGGCGAACGAAGAAAATCGTCAGGTTTTAGTCGATAAGGTAGGAAGTCAAGAAATCCGAAAAGTGTTAGTTAAAGCAGATGTTTCTTTTATTGAAAATCAATCATTAGAAGTGATTTTAGAAAAATTAGAAGATGCTTATGAACGCTTACTTCCCTACTATCAGGCGACTAGAGGATAGCAAATAGAATACTTATTTACGTCGAATTGTTTAATTGCTATTCTATGTATTTTTTCATATAATAGTAAAATAGAATGTGTGATTCAATAATCACCTCAAATAGAAAGGAAATTCTATGTCAAATCTATCTGTTAATGCAATTCGTTTCCTAGGTATTGACGCTATCAACAAAGCCAACTCAGGTCACCCAGGTGTGGTTATGGGAGCGGCTCCGATGGCTTACAGCCTCTTTACAAAACAACTTCGTATCAATCCAGCTCAACCAAACTGGATTAACCGCGACCGTTTTATTCTTTCAGCAGGACATGGTTCAATGCTCCTTTATGCCCTTCTTCACCTTTCTGGTTTTGAAGATGTTAGTATGGATGAGATCAAGAGCTTCCGTCAATGGGGTTCAAAAACACCAGGTCACCCAGAATTTGGCCATACGGCAGGGATTGATGCTACGACAGGTCCTCTAGGTCAAGGGATTTCAACTGCTACTGGTTTTGCCCAGGCAGAACGTTTCTTGGCAGCCAAATATAACCGCGAAGGCTACAATATCTTTGACCACTATACTTATGTTATCTGTGGAGACGGAGACTTGATGGAAGGTGTCTCAAGTGAGGCGGCTTCATACGCAGGTTTGCAAAAACTAGATAAGTTGGTTGTCCTTTATGATTCAAATGACATCAACTTGGATGGTGAGACAAAGGATTCCTTTACAGAAAGTGTTCGTGACCGTTACAATGCCTACGGTTGGCATACTGCCTTGGTAGAAGATGGAACAGATTTAGAAGCAATCCATGCTGCTATCGAAACAGCTAAAGCTTCAGGCAAACCATCTTTGATTGAAGTGAAGACTGTTATTGGATACGGTTCTCCAAACAAACAGGGAACTAACGCTGTACACGGTGCTCCTCTTGGAGCAGATGAAACTGTAGCTACTCGTCAAGCTCTCGGTTGGGACTATGAACCATTTGAAATACCAGAACAAGTATATGCTGATTTCAAAGAACATGTTGCAGACCGTGGCGCATCAGCTTATGAAGCTTGGACAAAATTAGTTGCTGATTATAGAGAAGCTCACCCAGAATTGGCTGCAGAAGTAGAAGCTATCATCGATGGACGTGATCCAGTTGAATTGACTCCAGCAGATTTCCCAGCCTTAGAAAACGGCTTCTCTCAAGCAACTCGTAATTCAAGTCAGGATGCTTTGAACGTTGTGGCGGCTAAGTTGCCAACTTTCTTGGGTGGATCAGCTGACCTTGCTCACTCAAACATGACTTATATCAAAACTGACGGACTTCAAGACGATGACAATCGCTTGAACCGTAACATTCAGTTTGGTGTTCGTGAATTTGCCATGGGAACTATCTTGAACGGGATGGCCCTTCACGGTGGACTTCGTGTATACGGTGGAACTTTCTTCGTCTTCTCTGACTATTTGAAGGCAGCTGTCCGCTTGTCAGCCTTGCAAGGTCTTCCTGTGACTTATGTCTTTACTCACGATTCTATTGCGGTAGGGGAAGATGGCCCAACGCACGAACCAGTTGAGCACTTAGCAGGTCTTCGTGCCATGCCAAATCTGAATGTTTTCCGTCCAGCAGATGCGCGTGAAACGCAAGCAGCTTGGTACCTTGCAGTGACAAGCGAAAAAACACCAACTGTCCTTGTCTTGACACGTCAAAACTTGACTGTTGAAGAGGGAACAGACTTCGACAAGGTTGCAAAAGGTGCCTATGTTGTCTATGAAAATGCAGCAGACTTTGATACCATCTTGATTGCGACAGGTTCAGAGGTTAATCTTGCTGTCTCAGCTGCTAAAGAATTGGCTAGTCAAGGTGCAAAAGTCCGCGTAGTCAGTATGCCATCTACAGATGTCTTTGATAAACAAGATGCAACTTACAAGGAAGAAATTCTTCCAAATGCAGTTCGCCGTCGTGTTGCAGTCGAAATGGGTGCAACTCAAAACTGGTACAAATACGTTGGTCTTGATGGCGCTGTTCTCGGTATTGATACCTTCGGAGCCTCTGCCCCAGCACCAAAAGTCTTGGCAGAATATGGCTTTACTATAGAAAATCTTGTAAAAATCGTTCAAGATTTGAAATAATCCTAAAAATCAGAGCGCAAGCTCTGGTTTTTCTTACTAGAAAAGCAAGGTACAATCTTGTAAAAGTAGCTGAAATTTGATATAGTAGTCCTATGTAAAAGACAAAGGAGAATATAATGGAATCACAATATACATTTTTAATCATTCTTGTGGCTATGGTGGGCTTGATGTTCTTTACGCAACGCTCTCAAAAGAAACAAGCACAAAAACGTATGGAAAGCTTGAATAAATTACAAAAAGGCTATGAAGTTATTACAATCGGTGGACTTTATGGAACAGTCGATGAAGTAGATACAGAAAAGAAAACAATTGTTCTTGATGTAGATGGGGTTTACTTGACTTTTGAACTAGCTGCTATCAAGACCGTATTACCACTTAAAGAAACAGCTTCACTCGAAGGTGCAATTGAAAAATAAGACGGGATCACGAACTCCCGTTTTTCTATAAAAGAAAGGAATGGGATGAAAAAACTAGTTTTTGTCTGTCTGGGAAATATTTGCCGTAGTCCTATGGCCGAGTTTGTTATGAAATCAATGACAGATAATTATGAAATCCAAAGTCGAGCGACTTCCTCTTGGGAACATGGCAATCCGATTCATAAGGGAACTCAAGGGATTTTTCAACAGTATGAGATTCCTTATGAAAAAGGCAAGACATCGCTTCAGATTAGTAAGGAAGATTTTGAAGCCTTTGATTATATTATCGGCATGGATGCTTCAAATGTTTCTGACTTACGTCAGATGTGTCCAGCAGACTGTCAAGATAAGATTTACTCATTCGCATCTGAAAGTGTTCCAGATCCTTGGCATACAGGGGATTTTGAGGAAACTTATCAGCGTGTTCAAGAGGGTTGTCAAGCATGGTTAGAACGTTTAGAGAAGGAGAGTGAAGATGGAAAATCTTAAGAATTTTTACGAAAAGTATCGTGTCTATCTGACTCGTCAACGTTTAGAGCTTTTGGCAGTAGTTACGATTGTTTTTTGTGCTGTGCTCGTCTTTTTTCTAAATATTCCCGGAAAAGGTGTTCTAAAGCTTGATAATGGAACCATTGTTTACGATGGCAGTCTTGTACGTGGTAAAATGAATGGACAAGGTACCATTACCTTCCAAAATGGAGACCAGTATACTGGTGGTTTCAACAATGGAGCCTTCAACGGAAAAGGTACCTTTCAATCTAAAGAAGGCTGGACCTACGAAGGTGATTTTGTAAATGGTCAGGCTGAAGGAAAAGGGAAACTAACAACAGAACAAGAAGTTGTTTATGAAGGGACTTTTAAACAAGGCGTTTTTCAACAAAAATAAAGCCTCCTTATCAAAGGAGGTATTGTTAGCATCTAAAAGTAAGCGCTTACTAGAAAATCTATCTCTTTCCAAGTCCCTTTTCCAAGTAAGTTTGTGAAATAAAAAATATTTGAAATTAATTTCACAAACTCTAAATAAAAAATTTGATAAGTAAAGAGAATAAGAAAAAATTCACAAACAATAAAAAATTCTTTGTGAAATGTTTATGAAACTGTTTACAAAGTTGAAATAATGCGTTATAATAAACTTGTGAAAAAATTAACAAAGGATATCGATCCTTGAAAGCTATGGAGGAAAATATGGCTGATAAAAAAACTGTGACACCAGAGGAAAAGAAACTCGCTGCTGAGAAGCATGTTGATGGATTGGTGCAAAAAGCTCTAGTTGCCCTTGAGGAAATGCGTAAACTCGACCAAGAACAGGTTGACTATATCGTAGCTAAAGCGTCAGTGGCAGCTTTGGATGCCCACGGAGAATTGGCTATACATGCCTATGAAGAAACAGGACGTGGTGTATTTGAAGATAAAGCAACTAAGAACTTGTTTGCTTGTGAACACGTAGTAAACAACATGCGTCACACTAAGACAGTTGGCGTTATCGAAGAAGACGATGTAACAGGTTTGACTCTTATCGCAGAACCAGTTGGTGTTGTCTGTGGTATCACTCCAACAACAAACCCAACATCAACAGCAATCTTCAAATCATTGATTTCATTGAAGACACGTAACCCAATCGTCTTTGCTTTCCATCCATCAGCACAAGAATCATCTGCTCATGCAGCTCGTATCGTTCGCGATGCAGCTATCGCAGCTGGAGCTCCTGAAAACTGCGTACAGTGGATCACTGAACCATCTATGGAAGCAACAAGTGCCCTTATGAACCACGAAGGTGTTGCAACAATCCTTGCAACAGGTGGTAATGCCATGGTTAAAGCTGCATACTCATGTGGTAAACCAGCTCTTGGGGTAGGTGCCGGAAACGTTCCAGCTTATGTTGAAAAATCAGCAAACATCCGTCAAGCAGCACACGATATCGTTATGTCTAAATCATTTGATAATGGTATGGTCTGTGCATCTGAACAAGCGGTTATCATTGATAAAGAAATTTATGATGAATTTGTAGCAGAGTTCAAATCATATCACACTTACTTTGTAAACAAAAAAGAAAAAGCACTTCTTGAAGAATTCTGCTTCGGCGTGAAAGCAAATAGCAAAAACTGTGCTGGTGCAAAATTGAACGCTGACATCGTTGGTAAACCAGCAACCTGGATTGCAGAACAAGCAGGATTTACAGTTCCAGAAGGAACAAACATTCTTGCTGCAGAATGTAAAGAAGTTGGCGAAAATGAGCCATTGACTCGTGAAAAATTATCACCAGTTATCGCAGTTTTGAAATCTGAAAGCCGTGAAGATGGTATTACTAAGGCTCGTCAAATGGTTGAATTTAACGGTCTTGGCCACTCAGCAGCTATCCACACAGCTGATGAAGAATTGACTAAAGAATTTGGTAAAGCTGTTAAAGCTATTCGTGTTATCTGTAACTCACCTTCTACTTTCGGTGGTATCGGGGACGTTTACAATGCCTTCTTGCCATCATTGACACTTGGATGTGGTTCTTACGGACGCAACTCAGTTGGGGATAACGTTAGTGCCATTAACCTCTTGAATATCAAAAAAGTCGGAAGACGGAGAAATAACATGCAATGGATGAAACTTCCTTCAAAAACATACTTTGAACGTGATTCAATTCAATACCTTCAAAAATGTCGTGACGTTGAACGTGTCATGATCGTTACTGACCATGCCATGGTAGAGCTTGGTTTCCTTGATCGTATCATCGAGCAACTTGATCTTCGTCGCAATAAGGTTGTTTACCAAATCTTTGCTGATGTAGAACCAGATCCAGATATCACAACTGTAAACCGTGGTACTGAGATTATGCGTGCCTTCAAACCAGATACAATCATTGCTCTTGGTGGTGGATCTCCAATGGATGCTGCTAAAGTAATGTGGCTCTTCTACGAACAACCAGAAGTGGACTTCCGTGACCTTGTTCAAAAATTCATGGATATCCGTAAACGTGCCTTCAAATTCCCATTACTTGGTAAGAAGACTAAATTCATCGCAATCCCAACAACATCTGGTACAGGATCTGAAGTAACACCATTTGCCGTTATCTCTGATAAAGCAAACAACCGCAAATACCCAATCGCTGACTACTCATTGACACCAACTGTGGCAATCGTAGACCCTGCCTTGGTATTGACAGTTCCTGGAGTTGTTGCTGCGGACACTGGTATGGACGTATTGACTCACGCGACTGAAGCTTACGTATCACAAATGGCTAGCGACTACACTGACGGACTTGCACTTCAAGCCATCAAGCTTGTATTCGAAAACCTTGAAAGCTCAGTTAAGAATGCAGACTTCCACTCACGCGAGAAAATGCATAACGCTTCAACAATCGCTGGTATGGCCTTTGCCAATGCCTTCCTAGGTATTTCTCACTCAATGGCTCATAAGATTGGTGCGCAATTCCACACAATTCACGGTCGTACAAATGCTATCTTGCTTCCATACGTCATCCGCTACAACGGTACACGTCCAGCTAAGACAGCAACATGGCCTAAGTACAACTACTACCGTGCAGATGAAAAATACCAAGATATCGCACGCATGCTTGGACTTCCAGCTTCTACTCCAGAAGAAGGTGTGGAGTCTTACGCAAAAGCTGTCTACGAACTTGGTGAGCGCGTAGGTATCCAAATGAACTTCAAAGCACAAGGTATCGACGAAAAAGAATGGAAAGAACATTCACGTGAATTAGCCTTCCTTGCTTACGAAGACCAATGTTCACCAGCTAACCCACGCCTTCCAATGGTTGACCATATGCAAGAAATCATCGAAGATTCTTACTATGGCTACAAAGAAAGACCAGGACGCCGTAAATAATTGTTTATCAGCCTAGAGGCAGGGAATCCCTGTCTCTTTTTTTGTAATTCTATTTGAAAAATGGTATAATCATCGCATATATTTATTTGAAAATCAAATCTTTTATAATCATGCGAGGGGCAAATGAACAAGATAAATGAGTTAGGGGATAAAGTGCGACTTTTAAGAGAGGAGAAAGGACTTAGTCGTCCAGTTTTTTGTGGGGATGAGTCTGAATTATCAGTGCGTCAGTTGGTGAGAATCGAAAAAGGAGAATTTCGACCGACTATAAAAACACTAGAATATATTGCAGATAGATTAGAAATTCCATCCTACGTCTTGATGCCAGATTATAAGGAACTGCCTAAACGCTACCAAGAATTAAAGTACTTTCTTTTACATCACCCTGACTATGGAGACAAGGAGTTGCAAGAACAAAAGGAAGAATATTTTGATGAGATTTTCGAGTGTTTTTATGATGACCTGCCCCGTGATGAGAAGATGATAGTGGACTGCCTTCAGGCAATAGATGCAGTGAGAGCGACTAGTAATTCTTTATACGGAAGTGGTGTGATTGAGGACAGTCTTCAAGACTTACTATCCAGAGATGTATATAAGGCTGAGGAATTGTTGAAATTGAGACTGTATTTTCTTTGTCAGTTAATGGATGGTTTAAACGAGGGTGAGATAAAAAAGTCTGAGCATGAAACTATTCTTTATTTTCATGACAAATTAAGTTCTCAGGTTGATAAGATAGAGTTCGATTGTTTGGACTTACTTAGAGACTCCTTGTTAGCTTCTTTAACTTGTATAGAGGTTATGGGGTTGCTTCATTATTTTAAGAGGGCAGTCGAGACCTTAAATAAAATAGGGCAAAAAACACGAGATTTTCAAAAACAACCGATTGTCTTGATGGTGGAGTGGAAATATTATATTCAGATGGATTATGATACAGCCAAACAAAAGTATGAAGAAGCAAAAATGATGGCAAGGATGTTTGGCAATGGGAAGTTACTCGTTAGTTTAGATAATGAATGGGCCGAGGATCTAGAAAGATATCGTTAAAGAGTTTATAGGAGTGACATTTCTGTCATTGAGGGAATGCCGCTTTTTTGTTACAATGAATTTTACTTGATATACATCCAGAAGCAAACTAGGCAATAGAGAGAAAACTCTAAGTAGTAGGCCCATAGGGGAAATCAGTGCTGATGTAGCTTGAAGGATTTTCTATCAGTATGGTGTATGACGATAACAGTTTTAAACAAGGGGGAAAGAATGTCTATTTTATCCATTAAAAATATTTCAAAGTTTTACACTTTGGACGGTAAACATCAAGAACAGGCTTTAAAGAATATTAACCTGCAGATTGCAAAAGGTAAAATTACAGCGATTTACGGTCCATCAGGCTGTGGCAAAACCAGTCTACTAAACATCATAAGTGGTTTAGACAGACAATATGAAGGAGATTTAGAGTTTAAAGGGGAATCCCTCCGTGACTTATCAGAGATTGAACTAACTCAATTTCGTAAAGATAAGATTGGATTTGTGTTTCAAAACTTTAACCTCATTCCACATCAGTCTGTCTTGGACAATGTCAAGCTACCTCTCTATGTCAAAGATTTATCTGACAGGGAGATGACAATGATTGCAAAGGAGCAATTAAGTAACTTGGGCATGGAGCCTTTTATTGCTAAAAATGTTAAACAGCTTTCTGGTGGGCAAAAGCAACGTGTAGCAATCGCGCGTGCACTGGTAAATCAGCCAGATATGATTGTAGCAGATGAGCCAACGGGTTCGCTGGATTCTCAATCCCAAGAAATGGTATTGGAAGTATTTAAAAATTTAGCCCAAACAGGGAAAACAGTATTGATCGTAACCCATAATCCAGAGGTTGCGGAATATGCAGACGTGATTATCAAAATGAAGGATGGTGAAGTCGTTGAAGAAGTCAAAAAATAAAGGATTATCATTGAAAAATAAATTCAAACTTTCTTTAAATAACTTTATGGAAAGAAAATGGCGTAACCTATTGATTGCGCTAGCAACCTCAATCGGTTTTGTAGGAGTCTTAATTTCTTTTGGCTTGGGAAATGCTTTGATTTCGATGATTGATGAAAATACGAATGGAGGTCAAATTCCTTCTCAAGTTCAGATTGCTTTAAACACAAAAAATGTTGGACGAGGCTTTTTGAACCAAGACGATAAGAACTATATCACGGATACAGTTGGGAAAGAAGCTATTAAATATTTGGAGAGTCCTTTTGGGATGACCATGTCAAATATGACTATAGATGGGCAAGAAATGGATCTGAGTCAAACGATGCCTTCTTATGCTCAAGTAGTGAGTCTCTATGAGGATACAAGTATTTCTGTTAGTAGTAATGAAAAGGACAAAGTGGTAGCTGGATCCCTCTATACGGATGCAAATGAACAGGGTTTGACAATTCCAATCAGTTTACTTAAAAATTGGAATGAACAGACAGGAAACAATCTGACAGCTAGTGATGTTATTGGCAAATCAGTCTCAGCCAGCATTGTAGAAAATGCTGCCGAGGCTAGCAAGACTGCTCAATTTCAAACGAAGATTGTGCGTGTGATCAATGATGAAGATGACATGGAGGACAGCAACAGTTTCATGCCGTCTCATCAAATGGAAACGATTTTGAAAGAGGCTGGATTTACAAAAGCTGTATCTTATTTTATCTTGGAACTCAAAGATCCATCACAGACAAAAACGGTAACAGAAGAATTACAGAAAAATAAGAAGTATACCGTTCTTTCTCAACAGAAGGTTCTTGATATTGTGATTACCTTTATTCGTGTCATTCAGGGATTGTTGATTGTGCTTTCATCACAAGCTATTGTGGTAGCAGCGGTCATGATTGGTATCATTATTTACATCAATATCATGCAACGTTCTAAGGAAATAGGTGTCATGAAGGCAGTTGGTTATCAAAATCATGATGTCAAAGGGATTTTTATTTACGAGGCTATCTGGATTGTAGGCATCGCCTTGTTACTGGCCTTTTTGGTTGCACAAGGGGTGGGAAGTTTGGCGAATGCGGTTGTAAATCACTTTTATCCATCCATCACTAAGGTTTTTGAATTAAATTTGTTATCTGTTTTAGGAACTCTAGCTTTCGCTCTATTACTTGGTTATGTCTCAGCCTACTTCCCAGCACGTAAAATTAGTAAAATGGATCCTGTAGAATCGCTACGATATGAATAGTAAGGGATTCCTTGATTTACAGTTTAAAAAAGAAACTAACATAGAAAAACAATGCCCGTACTTGCAATTAAACTTAAATAGTTATATAATAGGTTTGTTGAAAGGTGATTTGTAGTGATTCAAGTTACTCTTTTCACAATAAAAATTTCATGATTTTCATAAGGAGGAAATCACTAATGGTAGTTAAAGTTGGTATTAACGGTTTCGGACGTATCGGTCGTCTTGCTTTCCGTCGTATCCAAAACGTAGAAGGTGTTGAAGTTACTCGTATCAACGACCTTACAGATCCAGTTATGCTTGCACACTTGTTGAAATACGACACAACTCAAGGTCGTTTCGACGGTACTGTTGAAGTTAAAGAAGGTGGATTCGAAGTTAACGGTAAATTCGTTAAAGTTTCTGCTGAACGTGATCCAGAACAAATCGACTGGGCTAACGACGGTGTAGACATCGTTCTTGAAGCAACTGGTTTCTTTGCTACTAAAGCAGCTGCTGAAAAACACTTGCACGCTGGTGGTGCTAAGAAAGTTGTTATCACTGCTCCTGGTGGATCAGATGTTAAAACAGTTGTATTTAACACTAACCATGACGTTCTTGATGGTACTGAAACAGTTATCTCAGGTGCTTCATGTACTACAAACTGTTTGGCTCCAATGGCTAAAGCTCTTCATGATAACTTTGGTGTTGTAGAAGGATTGATGACTACTATCCACGGTTACACTGGTGACCAAATGCTTCTTGATGGACCACACCGTAAAGGTGACCTTCGCCGTGCTCGTGCTGCTGCAGCTAACATCGTTCCTAACTCAACTGGTGCTGCTAAAGCAATCGGTTTGGTTATCCCTGAATTGAACGGTAAATTGGACGGAGCTGCTCAACGTGTTCCTGTTCCAACAGGTTCTGTAACTGAATTGGTAGCAGTTCTTGAAAAGAACGTTACTGTTGATGAAGTGAACGCAGCTATGAAAGCAGCTTCAAATGAATCATACGGTTACACAGAAGATCCAATCGTATCTTCAGATATCGTAGGTATGTCTTACGGTTCATTGTTTGACGCAACTCAAACTAAAGTTCTTGACGTTGACGGTAAACAATTGGTTAAAGTTGTATCATGGTACGACAACGAAATGTCATACACTGCACAACTTGTTCGTACTCTTGAATACTTCGCAAAAATTGCTAAATAATTCTTGAGTCGATAAAAAGCAAGGCCTCTTGGTCTTGCTTTTTAAATATTTAAAAATGGATGACGGAATCATCCATTCTTTTTTAATTCTCTTTCGAAAGTATCTGAAAGTGCATTGAAGCTTAATTTCTCTAGAGTAAGAGGATGGGTAAAGGACAGTCGAAAGGCGTGGAGCATAAGCCGACTTATTTTTGATTTCCTATTATAGAGAGGGTCACCCAGGATAGGAAGATTATGATGCGAAAGGTGGACACGAATCTGATGGGTTCGCCCTGTCTTTAGCTTGCAACGAACCAAGGAAGTTTTGTTTGGAAATTGCTTTAATCTGCTTATATGCGTTTCGGCATATTGGCCATTTTTTGTATCAACTACTCGTTTTCTGCGATCATGGCGATCACGTCCGATTTTGTCTTTGAAAACAAGTTCTTTGCTGTTGATATGTCCGTCGACCTGTGCCCAATATTCCCTAGAAATCTCTTTTTTCTCAAGTAAGCGATTGAGGATAGGTAGGATAAAAGGATTTTTGGCAAAGAGAACTAAGCCACTGGTTTCCATGTCCAGACGATGAACGACATAACAGGTCTGGCCAACGTAGGCACTGACATGGTTAAGAAGAGCAATTTCGTTTGGATGATTACCATGCGTTTTCATCCTCTCTGGTTTGTTGACAATAATCAAGTGTTTATCTTGATAAACCTCTTGAACGAGGTCAGGATTGCCCCAAGGGATTTCTTTTTCGGGATAATCTTCCTTGTCAAACGTTAACTGGCAAACATCTCCAGGACTTACAATCTCGTTCCAATGAACTTCTCGCTGATTAATCAAAATGTGTTTCTTGATTCTCAAAAAATGACGGATTTTTCTAGGGATGAGGAGTTGATCCTCTAGTAATTGCTTAACCGTCATTTGAGGTAGAGAGTCTGGTAATGTAAATGTGAATTGCATACAGATATTGTAACAAAAAAAGCCCTATTTGGATAGGAAATAGCTAAATTCTTGTCTTCCTATGATGAAGATGATAAAATAAACGCATGAAATTAGATAAATTATTCGAGAAATTTCTTTCTCTTTTTAAAAAAGAAACAAGTGAATCAGAGGATTCTGATTCTACTAGCTTACGTCGCTCTCGTAGTGATCGAAAAAAATTAGCCCAAGTGGGTCCAATTCGAAAATTCTGGCGTCGCTATCATCTAACAAAGATTGTCCTTATACTAGGTTTGAGTGCAAGCTTGCTAGTTGGAACCTATTTGTTTGCTGTTGCCAAATCAACCAATGTCAATGATTTACAAAATGCCTTGAAAACTCGAACTCTCATTTTTGACCGTGAAGAAAAGGAGGCTGGTGCCTTGTCCGGTCAAAAAGGAACATATGTTGAATTGACTGATATCAGTAAAAATTTGCAGAATGCCGTTATTGCGACAGAAGACCGTTCTTTTTATAAAAATGACGGGATTAACTATGGTCGTTTCTTCTTGGCGATTATCACTGCTGGTCGTTCAGGTGGTGGTTCTACTATTACCCAACAGCTGGCTAAAAATGCCTATCTGTCGCAGGATCAAACTGTTGAGAGAAAAGCGAAAGAATTTTTCCTTGCCTTAGAATTAACAAAAAAATATAGTAAGGATCAAATTCTAACCATGTACCTTAACAACGCTTATTTTGGAAATGGTGTGTGGGGTGTAGAAGATGCGAGTAAGAAATATTTTGGAGTTTCTGCGTCAGAAGTGAGTTTGGATCAAGCTGCGACTCTGGCAGGAATGCTAAAGGGGCCGGAACTGTATAATCCTTTGAATTCTGTAGAAGATTCTACCAATCGTCGCGATACTGTTTTGCAGAATATGCTTGCAGCGGGTTACATTGATAAAAACCAAGAAACCGAAGCTGCAGAAGTTGATATGACTTCGCAATTGCACGATAAGTATGAAGGAAAAATCTCAGATTATCGCTATCCTTCTTACTTTGATGCGGTGGTTAATGAAGCTGTTTCCAAGTATAATCTAACAGAGGAAGAAATTGTCAATAATGGCTACCGCATTTATACAGAGCTGGACCAAAACTATCAAGCAAATATGCAGGTTGTCTATGAAAATACATCGCTATTTCCGAGGGCAGAGGATGGAACATTTGCTCAATCAGGAAGTGTGGCTCTCGAACCGAAAACAGGTGGAGTTCGTGGAGTTGTCGGTCAGGTTGCTGGCAATGATAAAACTGGATTCCGGAATTTCAACTATGCAACTCAATCAAAACGTAGCCCTGGTTCTACAATTAAGCCTTTAGTTGTTTATACGCCTGCAGTTGAAGCTGGCTGGGCTTTGAATAAGCAGTTGGATAACCATACTATGCAGTATGACAGCTATAAGGTTGATAACTATGCCGGGATCAAAACGAGTCGAGAAGTTCCTATGTATCAAGCCTTGGCAGAATCGCTTAATCTGCCTGCTGTTGCCACTGTTAATGATTTGGGCGTTGATAAGGCTTTTGAGGCAGGCGAAAAATTCGGACTCAACATGGAAAAGGTCGACCGTGTTCTTGGCGTCGCCTTGGGAAGCGGTGTTGAAACCAACCCTCTGCAAATGGCTCAAGCATATGCTGCCTTTGCAAATGAAGGTTTAATGCCGGAAGCTCATTTTATTAGTAGAATTGAAAATGCTAGTGGTCAGGTCATTGCGAGCCATAAAAATTCACAAAAACGGGTGATTGATAAGTCTGTAGCTGATAAGATGACCAGTATGATGTTGGGGACATTCACCAACGGTACCGGTATTAGTTCATCTCCTGCAGATTATGTCATGGCAGGAAAAACTGGAACAACTGAAGCTGTTTTCAATCCTGAATACACAAGTGACCAGTGGGTAATTGGTTATACTCCGGATGTAGTGATTAGTCACTGGCTTGGTTTCCCTACCACTGATGAAAGCCACTATCTAGCAGGATCTACTTCAAACGGTGCAGCCCATGTCTTTAGAAACATTGCAAATACCATTTTACCTTATACGCCAGGAAGTACCTTTACAGTTGAAAATGCTTATAAGCAAAATGGAATTGCACCAGCCAATACAAGAAATCAAGTACAGAGTAATGAAGAAAATCAGGCGGATAATAGCCTTTCTGATATTAGAAGTCGTGCACAAAATCTGGTAGATGAGGCTAGCCGTGCTATCTCGGATGCTAAAATTAAGGAAAAGGCTCAAACGATATGGGATTCGGTAGTCAATCTATTTCGTTAAGATGCTTGTCAAAGCCTAGCTTTCTTGTTATAATAGATAAGATGGAGGCGTTATGGCATTAAAAAAAGCAAGCCTAGCTTGTGCGGTTTGTGGTTCGAGAAACTATTCAATCAAGATCAGCGGAAACCCCAAGCCAACACGACTAGAAGTAAATAAATTTTGTAAACATTGTGGTAAGTACACTACACACAGAGAAACGAGATAGGAGAGAGCGATGCGTTTTATTGGAGATATTTTTAGACTTCTTAAAGACACAACATGGCCAACTCGCAAGGAAAGCTGGAGAGATTTTCGTTCTATCATGGAATACACTGCTTTCTTTGTTGTGATTATTTATATTTTTGACAAGTTGATTGTTTCAGGTTTGATTCGATTTATTAACATTTTTTAGAAGACCTGTGGAGTTATTCACGCTAGAAATCTTCTATTATGAAAGGAAGTATCATGGATAGTTTTGATAAAGGATGGTTTGTTTTACAAACTTATTCTGGTTATGAAAATAAGGTAAAAGAAAATCTATTACAACGTGCACAAACCTACAATATGTTGGATAATATTTTACGTGTTGAAATTCCAACACAAACAGTGCAAGTTGAAAAAAATGGAAAGAGAAAAGAAGTAGAAGAGAATCGCTTTCCAGGTTATGTTCTTGTGGAAATGGTGATGACAGATGAAGCTTGGTTTGTTGTTCGAAACACACCAAACGTTACAGGATTCGTCGGATCTCACGGAAATAGATCAAAACCAACTCCATTATTGGAACAAGAAATCCGTGATATCTTGGTTTCTATGGGACAAACTGTACAAGAGTTTGATATCGATGTTGAAGTTGGTCAAACTGTACGTATCATTGATGGTGCTTTTGCAGACTATACTGGTAAGATTACAGAGATTGATAACAATAAAGTGAAGATGATTATCTCTATGTTTGGTAATGACACAGTTGCAGAAGTAAACCTAAACCAAATTGCAGAATTATAACCCAAAGAGAGGTATGTCCTCTCTTTTTTGTGCAGTTTAGACGGTGTAGGGAACAGAATGGAGGAAATGGGACAAAAGTGTTTCTGAATCTGTTAGACTGTATCTAGAAAGGGGGATGTTATGTTTAAAGAATTGTATAAAGAAGTCCAGGGAATTGTGTATAAGAGTAGAAATGAATATCATCTCCATTTATGGGAGTTATCTGATTGGGACCAAGAGGGGATGATTTGCTTACATGAATTGATCAGTAGAGAAGAAGAGCTGGCAGAAGATATTCCACGCTTACGTAAATACTTCAAAACTAAGTTCCGTAATCGAATTCTAGACTATATCCGTAAGCAAGAAAGTCAAAAACGAAGATATGATAAAGAACCCTATGAAGAAGTAGGTGAGATTAGTCATCGTATCAGTGAGGGAGGTCTGTGGCTAGATGAGTATTATCTCTTTCATGAGACACTAAGAGATTATAGAAACAAACAAAGTAAAGACAAACAAGAAGAGTTAGAACGCGTCTTAAGACATGAACGCTTCCGAGGACGTCAAAGAGTATTAAGAGACTTACGTATTGTGTTTAAGGAGTTTGATATCCGTACTCGGTAAGAAGCTATGCAAAAAAAATGAAAAAAGTTTAAAAAAGTGTTGACAAAGTTTGAAAAGTCGGTATAATAGTAAGAGTTGAAAATAACTCTGGTCCGTTGGTCAAGGGGTTAAGACACCGCCTTTTCACGGCGGTAACACGGGTTCGAATCCCGTACGGACTATGGTATGTTGCGGATGGAACACTTGATGAAAAAAAGATTAAAAAAGTTTCAAAAAAGTGTTGACAAGCAAAAGCGCCTGTGATATACTAATATAGTTGTCGCTTGAGAGAAGCGAGTGACAAAGACCTTTGAAAACTGAACAAGACGAACCAATGTGCAGGGCACT